>NZ_JBSICD010000012.1:0-133250 GCF_058246155.1 Providencia sp. UF-183
CGGCGGTAGCCTGTTAGTTTTAGATGAATCCGACGCTGATGAGATTTATTACAACAACGATTATTAACCAAAGGATACATTTGCAAGGATGCAATGAAGCAAAAAAAACACCGCCAAAGTGGTACCACACTAATGACGGTAAGGGAATGTTCAGAGTTTATTTTTTTGTTGGCTTTTTAAGAATAGTTAAGGCATGAAATTTATCAAGGAAGCCAGATAAAAAAATGCCGACACAGGGCGCATCGGCAAAAGTTACACAGCAATACTTGGAATGTTCAATTAACTTTAGACCATTATTAAATGTTTGTTATGAATTATTTCAATCCTATCGATTAAACAGGCGTCATAAAGAGGAATCCATGCCAGTTAAAATTCGCAAGTAAAAAGCAATAATAACAATATGGTAAAGCAGGTAAATGCAATAATTGCTGCTGAAATTTTTAATGTACAGACAATTATATCCATAACACTTATTGATTGATTATTACTATTTTTTTTATGGGAAGGCATTTCAATATCACGATGACCAAAAAACATACAATCAATTTACTCTTAAATTGATCATCTTTATAGGATGATTCTCAGTTGTTAATACTTTCTTACACATTAAAAGGTGAAGTAATGAGATATAAACACTTAATGGTAGATCTAGAAGGAATGAGCACGCATAACAATGCAGCCATTGTTTCCATTGGTGTAGTAGCTTTTGAACCGTCAACAGGTGAGATTGGCCCTACATTTTACCAAGTTGTCGATTTAAGAAGTTGTGAACGTGCGGGCCTTCATATCGATGCCGATACCGTCCTTTGGTGGATGAGACAAAGCACTGAGGCTAGAGCGGAAATTGTTGGTCTTAATTATGAGTTAGAAGAATCACTAGCCGACCTAAATCTTTTTGCCGAGAGAGTTCTGACTGATGATGTTCAGGTGTGGGGTAATGGCGTTGATTTTGACAATGTTATTTTGCGTAACGCATATGATGCAGTCGGTTTAGATCCATTCTGGAAATTTTATAATAACCGTGATGTTCGCACCATTGTAGAACTTGGTCGCAGTGCTGGTATTGATCCTAAGCGAACACTCGAATTCGAAGGTGAACAACACAATGCGTTAGCTGATGCAATCCATCAGGCTAAATATGTGTCTATTATCCACCAGCATTTAATTAAACCAGTTAACGACGATATTTAATTTTTAAATCTGTATGCGGCAGATGTGGAGGTAATTATGATGTATGGTGAGAGTAGCATTAAGCCTGTAACGATTCATTACTCAATGAGCTACCATGAAAGAAAATCAGCAAAACTAAGCTATGAGAAAAAAAATAAGACATTCATTGGCACAAAGGAGGTCGCGGAAAGGCTAGGGATCAAACCCCATACATTGAGGGTATGGGTGAGTGACGGAAAACAAGCTAAACAAGGCTTTCCAAAGCCAAGTCACCGATTAAAAGAACTTCAATTTAGGCTTGCGGACATTATTGATTGGGAGAACGGTAAACGATTTTAGTGAGCTTATCCCACCATTTTTCGTATGCTTCGCGTTGTTCTTCTAGGTAGGTGTGCTTATCGTACACCTGCCATACTCCTGGTAATTTATGTCCTAGCATAATTTCAGCTACATGAGGCGGAGTTAGCTCTGATATTCCCGTCCTCATTGTTTTGCGCAAATCATGAATAGACCAAGTGGTGTAATTATCAAAATGAGGCGACATTGCTTTATTAAGTAGTTGTATCATTACACTATGACCAGAGGCTTTAACCCGATTACCAGAAGCCACAGAAAAAAGATAGCGATCAGAATGGCTAATTTCAAATGCCTGCATAATTAGAGACTTTGCTTGTGGTATTAATGGCCTTATGATTGGTTTGCCTGACTGATTGCCCGTTTTATGCTTATCAGGGGGGATTGTCCATATATCTTTGTTGAAATCAAAATCAACCATTTCTGCACCAAGTAACTCCCCCACCCTTGAGCCTAAAAGCAAAGATAACTTTATTAGTAATTTATTGCGCTTATTAAACTGAGGTGATTCAATAAGCTCAAACAATAACACTAGCTCCTCATTAGATAGTATTCTATCCCCTTGCTTAGCCTTAACTCCAACATCTTGACTATTAACATTTGTTAGTGGGTCTAACTGGATGAGCCCTCGCCTAATACCCCATTTATGTGCTGTTTTTGAATAACGTAATATTCTCTCTGCAATTGCAGGGATTTTCTTAGATAAATCTTCAATAACGGATAACCAGACATGTATATTGGTCTCGTCATGAGGAAGTTGTCCAATCTGAGGAAATAAATAGAGCTCAAAAGAACGCAAAATCTGATCGGCGTTGACTTGTTTGGTTTTAAGTGATTTTTCCCACCAGCACCTAATTAATGATTCGACTGTTTGAGCCTGAATTGCATCTTGCTTTTTAACTCGCTTAACGACTTTCGGGTTTCTATGTTGCTCAAGCTCCCCGCGATAGAATAAAGATAAATCACGAGCATCTTTTAAACTTATTGCTGGATAACTTCCTATATCTATGCGTTCTGCTTTCCCACTCCACCGATATCTAAACTGAAAAACAACCTTGCCCTTTGGTGTTATACGAACAGACAAACCATCGCGATCAGACTTCGTTATGATTTTTTCCTGTGGTTTACCATTAACAGAACGGAGGTATGAATCAGTGATTGGCATTGGGATTATCTCTTTTATTTAAAGAACACCACTATAAAATATGTGCACAAATATGTACACAATAATGATGATACCTTAATAAAACCCAATGAACATTAGTGAATAAAGCTAGGCGGAAAAGCAAAATAAAACCATTAATTACAATAAATTAAATCATTTATATGTATTTTAACTATTTGTGAATGATGTTTTATTAATTAATCTTGTTATTCCCCAAATAAATACAAAACATGATCACAATGACGCTATCACGCGTTTTTACTCATGTTATTCATTGCATATTATCTTAATTGTAAATCAATTTTTTGTCGCTAGCATGACAAATCGAAAGGAAATTTACAGTCGTCTTAAGGCAGGAAAAGTCTTCCCACCTTAAAATTAATTCAGATCATTACTCTGAAGGTGCACCCATCATTTTCAGTATATCTTGTTCAGTCAACATCGCAGTTTGCTCAACAAAATTATAGTATTTCGGTTTGCTATCTATATAAATTTGCATGGCTAATTGTGCTTGTTTACTATCTTCAAACAATGTCGCCGATGCGTAATAAGTTGACGGGTTAATTAAGTGATAAAAAAGATGCGTACCACAATGTTTACAAAAAGCGCGCTCTCCCCACACAGAAGAGGCAAACGTGGTTATTGAATCTTGGCCTTCAATATGCAAATCATGTCCGCAATCCACGCTGAAGCCCGGGCCGCCATTCCATTTTTGACACATACCACAATGACAAACACTAATTTTATCAACCGCTTTATTCGTTGATACCTTAACTGCCCCACACAAACATTGACCCTGATGCATTTGATTTTCCTTTGCGTTATATATTGATGGTGTTCCTTACCTATTTATCGCTATTTATACCTTAATTTCAATTTATTTTTCTTTATCATTAAGATTGAATTGTCGACCTGTAAAACGCCGATCATTCGTTGTCTCTTGCAGTTGAATAGTATCAAGCTCTTTAGTTTCACGCTCAGGTTCAATGTCCCCTTCATCCTGATTATATTGGTGTAACTGCATATATTCATACGCAACAACGTGTGGAGTTACTTCCGTAAGTACGGTGTTATCCGCAGCCTGAGCAAATAAGGTTGCTCCTGTAAATAATGCCATGCCAATAAACAAACGAGTAAGCCGTATATTCTTCATCATGTTCTCCTATAACTAGAAGATGTTTTAACGCGAAAGGCTGTCAGAAAAAACACCGATTGCGTAATTGTTTTCATGGTTCGGTAAAATGATGTAGATATTTGTCTAAATGAACGATTTAGATGTTCAAAAAATAAAAAGAGAGCAATTTGCTCTCTTTCATTCAAATAGTGAAAAGGGTTTATAGTTCGCCTTTCTCATCTTTATTTCCAGAATTCACTTCTTTAAGTAAATACCAACAAAAATAGAGTAAAACAACTATGCCGAGAAATAACAAAGCCCATAATGCAATTGTCATCCAATTTGAGCTTTCATCGGCAGGAGTAGTGGCTGTTAATCGCTTTTCCCCGCCTAAATTAACTATTTCAGTATTTGGATATGCTTCTGGATAACTCGACATTAGTTCTGCAACAGTATACGTTTTACCCAATAGCTGGTTATAGGTGAGACTTTCTTGCTCCGCCTGCTTATTTCCCCACACTAATAGGTATGGCGTTGCGCCTTGCACGTTAAATACCAAATTAAGCGTATCACGTTTCCCCACAATACGCGGAGGTTGATCATCCCAGCCCCCTTTCAATGCAGAAATTCTTAATGTGCGGATCATTTCACCATGTAGAGTAATATTCGCATTACTAACCGTCTCGCCATCAGCATATTGGTTATAAGCAACAATATTTGTCAAAGGTAGCCAATTTTCACCACGATCAGATGAGTACTCTACTTTTAATGGAATGACTCGATTAGATTGTTGCAATTGTATTTGTAACTCATCTAAAGGCTGCATCGATGGCAATTGGTATATAACATGTTCCCGCGAAACACCATCATTGGTCATTTCAAAGTGGAATGATTCTTGGCGACGAGTTGCCTTTAAAACATCCGCACTTGCTGTAACTTTAGATAAACTTGGAATGGTAACCTCTGAGGCACTTGCGGCCACGATCAACAGATAAGGTGCACTCAATGCTTGCGCATTACCATTTAATAACTCAATTTGGTTACTTGCAACAGTTTGATCATTCAGTGTTAAATTCATAATCGGCTGATTTGTCGCAATATTTACCCATTCTTCTTTATCATAACTAGAGAAAATAAATACCTTTGCTTGCCAGTCATTATTCTGTTTAGCCCAATCAAGGGTGAGATTTTTAATCGCCGCGTTTTTCTCTTGGTTTTCATTTCGAGTCAGCAAGTAAGCTTGATAAGATGCTTTATCTTTTGCCTGCGTATTCGGTAACTCAAGGCGATTAACCTTACCCGGAATTGATTCTACAAGAAGATATTGCCTATCTCGACGCCTATCCTCATCGGTATTTACATTGTCAATGCGGGCGACTAGATGTTGAGGTGTAAATGACACGTTAGCCTTAGAAATAGACTTTTCAGCATCGTAGAAAAGTACTGAAGGGACTTCATCTCCTGTTCCATTAAATACGCGAACATCTTGTAATGTATTCGGGTATGCAGAATTAAAATAAGCATTGGCAGGCAATTCAAGCCAATAAAATGGTTCAGTGGTATCCGATATATTTATTTCTGCGCCTTGGTAAAAACTATAAGGCGTATTCTCTTTCATTTCCTCACCATGAATTTGGCTCGAAAATAATAAAGATAATGAGAAGACAGCAAATAGCCCTCTATATTTACTTAGATTCATGATTGCGTCTCCTGTTCAACGTTCCCTTTTGTTTCTTTAATTTCTTTTGGTGGCAAAGGAGAGAAATAACCCACAATTAGGATAACCAGTGCTACACCAATAAAGGAAACAGCTCGGGTTATTCCACCTTGTCCATCAATATCAACTAAGAATAACTTCGCAATGACGCAAGCAAAAATACCTGCACCGAAGAACCACCAGACTCGATTTTTCTTAATTGCCGCGATTACTGAACACACTAGTGCAACAAGGGCCCAACTAATAGACAGTACCGTTTGTACTAAACGCGAATCAAACAACGTTTCATAGTGCCAACTAAGCCCCGCAAAATCAGCCGTTGCTCGAATAAGTATGCCGTTCAGCCAAAGTCCAGCAAGCGCAATAATAGCCACTAATAACGCACGAATAATCCAGAAATCAGCCTCTGTTACTTTACGTAATTTTTGCTTGAAGCCTTTACGCACCAGAATAATTGCAGCAATACTAAACAACCCGGCTTCATCTAACGGATTAATTAGCGGAATATAACTCCAGAATGTTAACTTGCCATCTTCCAAGTTTGCATAACTAGATAAAATAACTAGCCCAACAATAACGGGTAATAAGCTATACCAATAAATCAGCCCGTTACGCTTCATTGGTGGCATTCTATTTTGCTGTAGCCAATACAGAACTAAAATCGTGAGCGTAATTGCCATTACATAAATAAAATAAGCCATTTCATGTTGCATTCCCCAAGGAAGAATAGAGACAAACCAATTCACTTGGGTTGCAATAAAGGCAAGAATCAACCATAAATTCGCACCATGCAATACTCTTTGCATCCACGGATTGCGAAGCTTATAAGCGTGGATCACAAACAATATTGAGCTACCTAATACGACAGGCCAAATTAATGAGCCTTCACCCCGTCCCATCGGGTTTTCATCATTTAAGAAATCGATACCGAGGTAATAATAGCCCGCAATCCATAGGAAAGATTGGCAAATAAGTAAAGGTACCCAATTAATACGAATTGCAAATAACCGCCAAAGCCAGACTGATATCACGACTAAGACCAGCATAATAAAGGCTTCGGACTCACGGCTCCACGAAAGGATATTCGTGAACATTGGCAACCAGCAATACCATGCCACTATTCCCATGACTAAAAAGCCATAACTAAATAACGAATAATTACTATCTTCATTGCGACGTATATGGAATAAACCACCCGCACCAAAGCAAGCGACAAGTAATACTGGGACCATATAAGTGCTACTACGGCTCCAATATAAGAATGGATAGTCACTTAATAAAGTAATGACACTTACTAAAATGAGTAACGACCCTGCCGCCGCTAATTTTCTTTGGTTTTGTTGTAAACCAAACCAGAGAAGCAGTAGTCCTTCCAGTGACCAAACAATAGAAGTCCATTCGAATGTCAGCGCAAGTGGTATGGCAAGCGTGATGAACCCAGCACCAATGATAATATTGCCAAGTGCCATGTTTTTGCCAATTTCTTTATAACGTTTATGAATTTGTAGCCCTGCCACAAGGTACAACAAGCCAATTAATAACGAGATAAATGCAGGCAGTAACCCCATATGTTCAGAAATATAGAATTGCAGCACAATACTAATAAAAGGGGGAGCAAATAATAACGTATTATCAACAATAAGTTGTTTAGTATGTTCGAAACGCAATGAAAACAGCTGTGTTAATGCATTAAAAATGATCAGATTAGCGATAATAAATAACTGGCAAGAGAGATAATAATCAGATTGATAATTACCAAGCCCCCATAAAATCGCGACCCCGTAGGTCATAACCATTCCGACTAAATTTAAAGGTCTCCAAGCTTGCCATACACTGATGATTAAAATACCTGTTGATAACATCAAGTAATATGAGAAAAGCACAACATGGCTACCACCACCTGTCGATAACAGAATGGGGGCTAAATAACCACCTAATGATGCTAAAACAGCTAAACTGATAGTGCGTTGTAATAATGCAAGCGCGATACTGGCGGCGCAAATGAGTAGCATAAATGCAAATGCCATACTGTATGGCAACATAGTATATAATTTAAAGGCAGCGAAAATAGTGATATATAAACAACCAATTCCCCCACCTTGTAAAATTAAACCAAACAGTGCTTTTTTATTACGTAACCACCAGCCTACACCTAATAATGCCAAACACCCTACCGCGCTAAATATCAACCGCATTTGTGGTGAGATAATTTCATTTTGCACGCTGTAATTTAATAGATAAGCAACCCCTAGAAATAAGAGTAGTACGCCAATTTTAGCGACGGGGTTACCTTTTAATAACCAAGTAAAGAAATGAGAGAATATAGACTTATCATCATGAGGTGTATTTTGATTTTCTGTGGCCCAATCTTGGGTATTTTTTGCTGTATTTTCTTTCGCGCTATTAAATCGATTCGGATTTACCTTAGATGACGAGTAACTATCAAATCGGTTGAGATTAAGCTCAGTCGCATTCGAATTCGTTAATGGAGGGAGTACAGTAACCGGTGTTTCTTTTACTGGTTCAATATTATCCGCGGGTTCTACCTGTTGGTAAGCAATTACGCTCTCAGCGGCGGTATCTTGTTCACTTTGCGTTGAAGGCACCAAATTTCGTGGTATTGGTTGTTCAATACCATCATCCACTAGCTCTGTGGTGTGTTGTGTAATCTCTTGATGTGATTGTGCTTCAATTGGGGTTTCTGATGAGATACTCTGCGATTGTTTAAATTGAGCAATCTGTGTCTCTAATGAGTAAACCTTCTGATTTAACTCAGTAATTTGATATTGCATGCGCCCTGTTCGACTCAGTGCGACCATCGCTAGAATCGGGGCGAGTATAACAAGAATGACTAATATGAACCCTACTAGTATCCAAGTATCCACAAATAGGTTTCCTCATAATAAAATTCGCAGTCATAGATATGGCAAAATGGAGCTTTGTGATTATTGCTAGTGTAGATATCATTGATCTCCTTGCCAACCAAATGTAATAAACTGTTACAAAATACTTCATTAAATCCGTTTTACTCGACCACAATCTCACTTAGCTCAAAAAATGATTACCGACTATTAATACGTGGTTTAAATGCTAATGTAACTAAGAAAACGCTTAATCATCATTTAGCGACATTCAAAATAAGAATCAAATTAAATATATTTAAATTTCCCGATAGTCTATTTAAGATGATCATTTTAATAAGTTTCAAAAAAGTAAAATTAAAACGTGTTTTTTTAATTATTTATGATATTTATATAGGCATGCCCGTCAATTAATATCTAAAGAAATTCATAACATTACTATCATTTAATGATGATAGTGAAAATATTAAAATTTTATAAATATAATTGTGTCAGTTAATAATTAAAACGCCTCGAGTACCTGAGGACCAGCTTATTCAAGAAGTCGACTATGCGTCATTAATAATTTTGTAAAAATCGTCAAAATAAGAAGAATAGTATAAGGAGAATTCTTCATGCTACTCCATATCATCCTCGCAGCACTTGGTCCAATCGTTCTTGGTTTAGCTGTTGGTTGGCTATCTGGGAAATATGGTTTTATTAAAAGAGAATATTCGCAGGCATTTGCAGACTTTGTTGTCAAAATCGCCTTACCATTTGCATTATTTCTTGCGGCAGCGCAAGCTCCACCATCTGTATTGCTCAATATAGACTACCTATTAGCCTTAGCTGTTGGGTTAATTGCAACCTACGTCATTGGGTTTGTTTTTGGTAAGTTTATTTTCCGTCACAATAAAAAAGATGCGGCGATGCAAGCACTATCTGTTTCATTCCCAGATATGGCTTACTGTGGGCCACCTGTATTGTTAGCTACCGTCGGTTCATCTGGGTTAATTGCAATGGTATTAGGTAACCTTATTTATACGGTTATCATTATTCCATTTACCTTATTGATGATCAGCGGTTCCCAACAAGGCCATAGTATTATCAAGTCCATTGGCAAGGCAGTTGCTCAACCCTTAGTATTTTTGCCAATTCTCGGTGCATTACTGGCAATTTTTGGTGTGAAGTTACCTGAGATATTACAAAACTCCGTCAATGAGTTAGGGAAAACCGCGGGAGGTGTTGCTCTCTTTTTCCTTGGTTTGTTACTTTCGGGTATTAAGCTAACTATTAGCAAAGAAATTATCTTTAACGTTTTTATTAAGAACTTTGTCCAAGCGGCATTAATTTTAGGGACAGGGCTTGCATTAGGTTTACAGGATGATTTATTAAAAGCAGCCTTTATTATTGGTGTATTACCAACTGCAACCGCAGTACCTGCTTTAGCCATTAGTAACCAAGCTTATACCGAAACATCCGCAGGAACCGTGTTACTGAGTACCCTCGCTGCGCTGATTTCTATCATTGGTGGTATTGCTATTGTAGAAATGCTCTAACGCCTAATTAAAGCAGGTCAACTTTGACCTGCTCTCTTTCATTTTCCTCGCTTGTTTTATCACCAATTATTTGCCAGATAGATCACAAAAAACGTATCATAGTGCTAAGTATTTTTTCTTTTAAGCATCTGGGATATTAATAAATAATGAAAATCAGTGATGAGTTAGCCTCTGCTATTGCTTCCGTCACCGAAGTTGCTGCCATTGCGGCCTTCGACTGGGTTGGTAAACAAGATAAAAATGCTGCTGATAAAGCAGCTGTCGAAGCCATGAGAAATCGTCTTAATGAAATTGATTTTCATGGAAAAATTGTGATTGGTGAAGGGGAAATCGACGAAGCCCCTATGCTTTATATTGGCGAGCAAGTCGGTACACAATCAGGTAGTCAAGGGCTGGATATTGCCGTTGACCCGATAGATGGTACCCGTATGGTGGCGTGTAATGAGCAAAATGCTATCGCTGTGCTTGCGGCAGCACCGACGGGTTCATTACTTCAAGCGCCTGATATGTATATGGAGAAATTGGTTGTTGGTGCCGCAGCAAAAGGTGCTGTTCATCTCAGCCACCCTATCGAAAAAAACCTTGAGCTTCTTTCTTCTGCATTGAATAAGCCGATTTCGCACCTTGCTATCGCCGTTTTAGACAAACCGCGTCACGAACACATCATCAACACCATTCGCAATTTTGGTGCTAATGTGATTACTATTCCTGATGGTGATGTATTGGCATCATTATTAACAATACTGCCAGAACATCCAATTGATATGATGTATGGTACTGGTGGCGCGCCAGAAGGTATTATCAGTGCAGCAATCGCACGAGCATTGGGTGGCGATATGCAAGCGAGGTTAGTCCCTCGTGACAAGGCAAAAGGTGATAGCGAAGAAAACAAACTGCTTGCCGCACAAGAAGCCATACGTTGCAAACAAATGGGTATTGAAATTGGTGAGGTTTTATCTTTAGAGCAAATGGTGAATACTGACGATGTCATTTTTGCTGCAACAGCAATTACACCGACCGTTTTAATGGGAGGAGTTTCAACAGATGCCTATAGCCGTATTTCGAACACCCTTCTCGTTAGTGGGCGTTCTCGTTCGTTAAAGATAATCAATAACCGCTACTTTAATTAATTTTCCATATACATTAAAAAGGGCCTTCCGGCCCTTTTTAAATAATTACTCAGCACGATCCAGCGTCATACGATTTAACATTGGTGCGGTTAACACCATAATAATCGCAATCGCGCCAGTCACTAAGCCTATCTTCAAGAACACATCACTGTATACAGCTAATGATTCAACTTTACTGGTTAATTCACCTTCTGGCGCTGCGGCCATCGAGGCAACATACCCTGCAATAAAGGCAGCCGCAGAGTTGGTTAAGAACCATGCTCCCATGATAAAGCCCATTAAACGCTGAGGTACTAGTTGAGCAACCATCGCCAAGCCAAGGCCAGAAATCATCAGCTCACCAATGCTTTGGAATCCGTAACAAATAACCAACCATTCAACAGAAACAATACCCGCTTCATTAGCAAATTTAGCACCTAATGGCAGTACTAAGAATGCCGCAGAACACAGGATCATCCCAATCGCAAATTTATGCGGCATCGGTAAGTTATCACCCATTTTGTTGTAAATTGCCGCTAAAATTGGGCTACCAATCATGATCCATAATGGGTTTAATGCTTGATACTGTGCAGGTTCGATAGAGAAGCCGAAAACTTCATGTTCAACGTTGTGTAATGCAAAGAAGTTTAATGAGGTTGGCATCTGGCTATATAAAACGAAGAAAACAATCGCTTCTAACATCAGAATTAATGCAACAAACATACGGCGACGTGCAGTGCCTTTTAATGCAAGCGTTTCTTTAATAAAGATAACTAAAATACCTAAAGAAATAATTGCTAAAGCCGTACGTGCAACGCCCAAGTTATGCAATAACCAGGTTGAAATAGCGATTAATGCAACAACACCAATCACGGTTGCTACTAAACGAGAGAGTACCACAGGGGCAAAGTCAGGTTTCGAACCGTGCTGAGAAACCCATTTTTTACACATATAGAAGTTAATCAGTGTAATAATAAGGCCAACCACACTCAGAGAGAACGCAACATCCCAACCATAGTGTTTTGCTAACCAAGGGGTTGCAATCATAGAGAAGAATGAACCAATATTGACGGCCATGTAATACATGGTAAATGCGCCGTCCAAACGTGGGTCATCTTTTTCATAACAAGTTGATAATAAAGAAGATGGATTAGCCTTAAATAAACCATTACCCACCGCAATCGTCGCTAAACCAACATAGACCATCGACACATCATGCCCAGAGAAAGCGACAAATGCATAACCGGCTATTAAGGTCAGTGTCCCTAAGACGATAACGCGTTTTGTCCCTAAGATTTTATCCCCTAACCAACCACCTATTGCGACGAAGCCATAAACTAATGCTGCAAATGCAGAGAATAAAGTGATGGATTCGGCTTCTGACATGCCGAGAACTTGGCTGAGGTATATAGGTAAAATACCTTGTAAGCCGTAGTAACCAAAGCGTTCCCAAAGTTCGATAGAAAAGATGAGATAGAACGAGCGAGGTTGCTTAAACGCGTTAAGACTGACTTCCTCTTTATTATTTGTTGTGGACACAAGTTACCTCTAGTACAACCTGTACATATGCAAAAAAACCACGGAACGCTCTTTGCGCTCTCGCATTGTTATGATCTCAAGAATTAACGTTGGAAAGATTCACTACAGACTGGACGAGCATCATTCCCTGACCTCAAAACAAACAAAAATACATTTATAGAATTGTTTTTTAGATCGCAAACATAAAATTCAATGAGTTAAAGCACATTTGATTATTTATTCAGCTAAGACAAGCAGATAAACCGCTAAGAACACAATAATCAACTGAGCCATATACGTTATTTATGCACCAAAATTAAAGAATTAGCTAGTATTAATTACTATATGAATAAGAATTTATCGTGATTAACTTCAATTTTTTACAAAATTGCCATATTATTATCGACCACTAATTAATCAATTGTATCTCTGTTGTTAAGAATATTATTCTACATTTAAATTATATAATTAGCATATGTTACGCAAACACCTTTCTGCCCATTTAGCACCTTTCAGGGACAAAAAATAAGCTAGGACGGTTAAAAAATGATAATTATGGTACGAGGAAATGCTGAAGCAGAAATTTTGGACAAAAAAAAGCCCAGTGAATAAACTGGGCATAATGCATTCTACTCAAGGATCTTTTTGCTAAATTCAAACTATCACTACATAGATGCATTATTACATTACTTCGTGTAAAGAAATGAATGATGAGGGTAAATATATGAATGTTTACGCAAGCAAACAGTAATATAGATACTACTAAGACTCGTGAATCTCAAAAAAAGTTCATCTTTTTTTATTTTTTTTTACATCTTTTTTATTTATTCACTAATAGCAATAATTAACCATTTGATTTACTGATAATAATGTACAATCACCTTCATGTGCATTGAGAAACAAATTACAAAACAATTTACCTTAAGTGACTTTAAGTATCATTGATGTCAAGGAATTCAACGTGAAAAAAAAGTTTTTATCCTTATTGTTAATAAGCTATTTATGGATGCCTTTAGCATTTGCTGAACAGACAATCGCCTCGTTGGATGAAAAATCACTCATTGAACTTGCCACTCAAGGTCAAGCTGAAGCGCAGTTCAATTTAGCCATGTATTACCAAGCACAAAAACAATTCGGCAATGCCTTAAAATGGTATCAGCTTTCCGCACAACAAAAATTCAGTAAAGCCCAAATAAACTTAGCACTGATGTACCAACAGGGCTCAGGTGTCCCTAAAGATGAAAAATTGATGTTATATTGGATGAAATTGGCTGCTGAAAATGGTGACCCTATTGGGCAAATGAATATGGCGGAATATACGCTGTATGGTATTGACAATGTTTTAGAGAAAAATCCGCAAGAGGCAGAGCAATGGTTAAAGAAAGCCGCTGAGCAACACTTCCCTGCCGCGATGTTAACGCTTGCCTACTGGTATGAAGAAGGCAAAGCAGTTACAAAAGCCCCAAAAAAAGCGCAGGCTATTTACCAAACTCTCGCAAAAGAGAACCATCCACAGGCTTTATATTTACTCGGTTACCAAGCTGCTACGGGTATGTATGACAAGACTGATTATCCTCTGGCGTTTGATTATTTCACGCGAGCCGCTGAGCTTGATTTTTCTCCAGCACAAAATAGCCTCGGTATGTTGTACCTTACAGGTCAAGGAACGAAAAAAAATACACAGTTAGCCATTAAATGGCTTACCCTCGCAGCCAAACAAGGTGAAGTTTCAGCCCAATTTAACTTAGCATTAATTTATGCCCGTGGCGATGGTATCAAGGCAGACCAAGCTAAAGCTTGCCACTGGTTTATTAAAGCGGCCCAACAAAATAGTGCGGATGCGCAATATGCAAGCGGTGCTTGTTATCAATATGGAATGGGGGTTGAGCAAAATGAGGCAAAGGCATTACGTTGGTATAAGCTCGCTGCGGAAAAAGGCAATGAGAGAGCCGAGAAAAAAGTATTGATTCTGGAAAATAACGCAAAAAATAATAAATAACGCTGTGACATTTAGCTTTCAAAGAGTTGATAAACATTATTTTTACTGGCTAAAAAATGAATAGTATTACATTTATACTGCTCCCTTTTTATTACCTAACATCAAGACAATCTGGAAAAAGCCTACCATTAATGATTAAAACAATTTAGCAAAACACCTGCGTAAATGGCTATGATTACTTAATATATTTTATTAGTCCCTGCATAATTATTAGCGCTATTCATGCCTATATTTCTCTTTATATTAAGCTATTACACTTAAAAAGAGAGGTATTTCATGAATGAGAAAAATAGTCTGCCCCCTAACGATTTTTCACAATCCGTTCTATCTGGTGAAGGAAAAAATGATTATGAAAAATACATCAGAACAGAAACACTATTATCATTGCAACGCACAAAAGAAGAGTGGTTACACCGAGATGAGCTGCTCTTCCAAATTACGCATCAATCATCTGAACTGTGGTTGAAACTCAATAATGAGGAAATAATAGAAGCCACGTGCGCACTAAAAGAACACAAGATTCATCTAGCAATCGCCCTTATCCAACGCGCCACCGAGTGTATTCATTTGATTGCTGAACAAATCAATATACTCAGTCATCTTACACCTTGGAGCTTTTTAACTATTCGCCCTGCATTTGGCACAGGTTCAGGCATGGAGTCACCAGGTTGGCGTGATGTAGCGATTAATGGCAAAAATTTAAATGCACAATTTAATCACTACATTCAACATACAGAAACTGATTTGATGGCGGTTTACTCCCAGCCAATTCAAAATGAGCTTTTTAACTTATGTGAGGCACTCATGAAGTGGGATGAGCAGATCATGGTATGGCGCATGCGCCACTATAAAATGACAATTCGCATTTTAGGACATAAAACCATCGGAACAAAAGGCACATTAACCGACGCCATGGCGCAGCGAATTTTTATGAAATTTTTTCCCAAACTATGGGATGTGAGAACGCAACTAACTGAACGCTTTGCGGCGAGAAATAATTACACTTAATAGAGGGCTAACTATTTTTGGTCATTCACCATAAAACATCTGCACCTATATATCGGTGCAGATAGCCTATAAAAACCAACCTTACCGCTTACCACGATAAATTCGTTGAGGACGCCCGACTTTTCCGTACTCAATCTCAGCTTCAATTTTATTTTTAGCTAAGCAAAATTCTAAATAACGTCTTGCCGTTGTGCGGCTAAGTTTAATCGTCTCAGCAATACTCTCTGCGGTATATTCCGCTTCAAGATCGGCAAATAACGCCAAAACTTTTTCCAGCGTGATCACATCAATACCTGTCGGTAACTCCTCTTTGGATTCACCGCGCGCATAGGTATTAAACATATCATCGATTTGACTCTGGTTAGTTTTGCTGTTGGCTTGCAAAACAGATTTACGCTGAACATATCTATCCAATGTTTGCCCCAAGCGTTCATAGGCTATTGGCTTAACCAGATAATCAAAAACGCCAAGGCGAATGGCTTCAGTCACGGTTTCCATATCGCTAGCCGCCGTGGTAAACACAATATCAGCGCTATTGCGTTCTTGAATTAATTCGTGAACCAAATCGATGCCTTTGCCATCTGGCAAATAGTTATCAAGTAAGATCAAGTCTGGTTTCATATATTCAATCATTTTTCTGGCTTCAGCGAGGTTACCCGCCAACCAAACCTTGTCACAAGCTGGATAAGCTTTAATGTACTCGCCGTGCATCTCGGCTAAAAGCAGCTCATCTTCCACAATGAGGATTTTTATCTTAATCATTTTATATCTTCACTTTCGGAATAAAAATTGAGAACACTGTACCATGCGGTTGATTTTCTTCAATAATCACCGCACCATTACATCGATTAACGTATGAAGCAACTAAATAGAGCCCGATTCCGTGCCCATCTGTTGTATCCGTTTTTGTTGTCACGCCCCGTTCAAACCATTTGCCTTGCAACTCAGGTGGAAAACCGCACCCTTGATCGACAACTTCAATGACAATGTCTTGACCTTCATCAGAGAGATACAGTTCAATTTGCAGGTTACCCTGTGGATTTTTTAAACTCGCTTCAAAAGCGTTATCCAATAAATTGCCTAAAACGGCACAAAACTCCGTGCTATTTAGCGATTCAGGCAAAGCATGTAACTGGCTACCCGGCGTAAAAACTAACTGTAAGCCCAACTCTTTTGCACGATGGTACTTACCAAACAATAACCCAGCAACTTGCTTATCAAAAAACTGTTCACGCAATGAATCGATTAGTTGTTGCTGAGATTCAGATTCGCCTTTAATCAGCGCAAGGGCTTGGTCATATTCTTTCATTTGCAATAAGCCGCTTAACGTAGACATCCAATTTAGATGTTCGTGCCGTAAAGTACGCAGATTTTCTACGTATTGTCGTACTTGTGTCAATTGAGAATTTAATGACTCAATATCATTTTGGCTACGGAAACTGATGACAGCCCCAATAAGGTGGTTCTCATCTCGGATTGCTATTCTATTGGCTATCACATTTAACCCATTAAATTCACATAACACATCATGTTGCGTTGTGGCGATATCAACTGTAAAGAAATCAGCAGGAGAAATATGTTCTGCAATCGATTTGCCAATAAGTTGCCCTATCGGTTTACTCAGGGACAACATTTTTCGTGCATTAGAATTAATATTAATAATTTGCCCATGGTGATTAACTGCAATAATCCCTTCAAACACGGCATCAAATATTCCTTTTTGCACTTGGACTAACTGCGTAATTTCTTCGGGCTCTAGGCCTAGCATTTGCCGTTGAATTAACCGAGTGAATGCCCAAGACAAAAATAATAAAATAACCAAGACGCCAAGGAATGTTGCCCCTGTTTGAACAAATAATTCACTACGGGAGGTGTCTATCTTATTGGTCAAGTAACCAATGGAAACGACACCGATAATTTTCCCGTCTTCATCAAATATCGGTGTTTTGGCTCGCATAGCATTACCAATAGACCCTTCCCCACCAATAAAATAACTTTCACCGCTTGCCAGGGCGCCAGGCTTATTCCATTGCATTTTATAACCGACTTTTTCACTATTTGGGTGATAAAGCCGCATGGAATTTTCATCACCAATCACCACATAGTCATAGTCAGAATCTTGATTCAGTTTATCTGCAATGATTTTCAGTTGCTGAATATCCCGATGCTTAACAGATTCAATCACACCATCCATTGAAGCAATCAGTTTTGCTTGGCTCATCGCCAATGACCGAATATTTGCCATCATTCGATTTTCAGCAGTGTCAGTAAAATATTTGCCCAAGCCTAAGGTCAAAAATAACGAGACAACCAATAGAAGAAAGAAAACTCGTACTGAAAAGGAAATAGAGTTTACTTTTGCCAATGCAGAGAATGGGTGTTCTTTTTTCATATAGGTTCTCGTTACCAACTGAAAAGTAAAAAATTTGTTACAGCAAAAATCACAGAATAATAGATATTAGAAATATAAGCTAGAGACATAATACACATATTATTAATTAAACACATTAAAACCAAGCAATAAAGCACATATCGGATAATTAAAAACATTAAAACCATTAAACAAATACAAACTCATTTTAGAAACATGAAATAGGTCAAATATATTAAATACAGGACCTTTAATATTAATATTGAAAAGGGAAATTAAATAAGAATTTATATTTTCAAGAAATAAAAAAAACAAAAAATACTTATTTAATTAACTTTAACATTAGCAACATTTTAAAAACATCTCTAAAAGAGATGCAGGATACTATTATGTTCGAAAACATAACGTTTAATCAGGTAAAACGTCATGAGAACAGGAAACTTGCTGAAATCACTCAGTTTTTAAAGGAAAACGATTTAGAGCTTGATGCCAGCATCGATGTTTTCATTACAATCACCCGTAATGAAAAATTAATCGCGTGTGGCGGATTAGCAAAAAACGTCATTAAATGTGTAGCAATTAGCGACGATGTTCGTGGCGAAGGTTTGGCATTAAAACTCGCAACAGAACTTGTTAACCTTGCTTACGAAAATAATACAACCCATTTATTTATTTACACCAAATTTCAAAATGAAAGCCTATTCCAGCAATGTGGTTTTCATACCATTGCGACTGTACCTGATGTAATGGTACTAATGGAAAACAGTTGCTGCTATCTAAAACGTTATATTCAAAGTTTAAAAGCCCAGCGTGTTGAAGGTAAAAAAATTGGTGCCATCGTGATGAATGCCAATCCATTTACACTTGGGCATCGTTACCTAATCGAACAGGCAGCTAAGGCCTGTGATTGGCTCCACTTATTTGTTGTTAAAGAGGATACCTCACGCTTCCCTTATAAGGTCAGACTGAACTTAATTGAAGCAGGTACAAAAGGTATTGAGAATTTAACCATTCACCGTGGTTCTGAATACATTATTTCTCGGGCAACTTTCCCTTGCTACTTTATTAAAGATAAAACTGTCGCAAATAACTGTTATACCGAAATCGATATTAAGATTTTTCGCCAATATATTGCCCCTGCACTGGGGATAACCCATAGGTTCGTCGGATCAGAGCCATTTTGCCAAGTCACCAACCAATATAACCAAGACATGCGCTATTGGCTTGAAACAGATGCGATGAATTTTCCACCTATAGAACTCGTTGAATTTCCGCGAACAGTCATCAATGGAACGGCGGTTTCCGCCTCACAAGTTAGAAGACTGCTCGCTAAAAAAGATCTTGCGGCTATTAAGGAGATAGTGCCTGACGCGACATATCAATATTTACAAGAGATGCTCGCCAATCAAGCAACATCAACAACAAACCGCATCGAAAGTTCTGAATTAGCCATAGGTGAAATATGAAGATTAAACACGCAGCCGTCGCTGGCACACTTGAATCAAGTGATGTCATGGTTCGAATAGAGCCACTAGAAGACACCCAAGAAGTTTCCGTGCAAATAACCAGCAGTGTTGAAAAGCAATTTGGCGATGCTATCGCCAGTATCGTGCAAGAAATGATAACTCAGCATGATATCCAAGGTGCTCAAATTATCGTTGATGATAAAGGTGCTTTGGAATGTGTACTCAGAGCGCGTTTGGAAGCGTTACTCGCACGCGCTTGCGATATCGATTATTTGCCATGGGAGAATAAATAATGACACCCGAACAAAAATCCCGTACACGCAGAAGTATGCTTTTCGTCCCTGGCTCAAATGCAGCGATGTTAAGTAACTCTTTCATTTATAAAGCAGATGCGTTGATGTTCGACTTAGAAGACTCTGTCACATTACGCGAAAAAGATACGGCACGTCGCTTGGTTTACCATGCATTACAGCACCCTTTATATGCTGACATTGAAACTATTGTCCGTGTGAATGCGTTAGATTCCGCATTTGGTGTTGCTGACCTTGAAGCGGTCGTTCGCGGTGGCGCAAAAATTGTGCGTTTACCTAAAACAGATACAGCACAAGACGTGACAGATATCGAAAGCGAAATATTACGCATTGAAAAAAGCTGCGGTCGAGAAGAAGGTAGCACTGGCTTACTGGCCGCGATTGAATCACCAATGGGGATCACACAAGCAGTGAATATCGCCCATTCATCACCACGACTTATAGGCATCGCGTTAGGTGCCGAGGACTATGTCCGCAATTTGCGCACCGAGCGGTCTCCCGACGGCGTTGAACTCCTCTATGCTCGGTGCGCCATTTTACAAGCCGCACGCTCAGCGGGTATCCAAGCTTTTGATACCGTTTATTCTGATGCAAATAATGAAGAGGGTTTCCTGCGCGAAGCCGCTCACATTAAACAACTCGGCTTTGATGGCAAATCATTAATTAACCCAAGACAAATTGAGTTACTCCATAATCTGTATGCCCCAACTCAAAAAGAAGTCGACCATGCTCAACGTGTTGTTGATGCCGCTGATGCCGCTGCCCTTGAAGGTAAAGGCGTGGTGTCATTGAACGGAAAAATGGTTGATGGCCCAGTCATTGACAGAGCCCGCTTAGTGTTATCTCGCGCGGCATTATCTGGAATTCGGGAAGAGTGAGGCAAAGAACATGACAACGAATACTCAACGTCAAACACGCGTAAGTGCTTACCTACAACCTAATAGCGATGAAGCATTACGTGAATTTAAAGATATTGGTAAAGTCCAACAACAGGTTCAAAAACCAAGAAACCGCAAGCTGTGCGATGACTTACAAGTGGCTATTCGCCGCTCAGGTTTGCAAGATGGCATGACAATTTCGTTTCACCATGCGTTTCGCGGTGGCGATTTGACTGTCAATATGGTCATGCAAGTGATTGCTGAAATGGGCATTCGTAATCTCACATTAGCATCTAGCTCACTCAGCGCATGCCATTCACCACTGGTCGAACATATTCGTCACGGTGTTATTCGTAAGATTTATACCTCGGGGATCCGTGGCCCACTAGCCGAAGCGATTTCCCGTGGCGAGCTTGAAGAGCCAGTGCAAATTCATTCACACGGTGGTCGCGCAAACCTCGTACACAGTGGTGAACTGCGAATTGATGTTGCCTTTATCGGTGTGCCATCTTGCGACGAATACGGTAATGCCAACGGCTATACAGGCACCGCCAGCTGCGGCTCATTAGGTTATGCCAAAATTGATGCCGAAACAGCGAAGAAAGTCGTGATGCTGACAGAAGAACTGCTGGATTATCCGCACAATCCATCCAGTATCAAGCAAGATGAAGTCGACTATATTGTTAAAGTTAAACGTGTCGGTGATGCCGATAAAATTGGTGCTGACGCCACCCGAATGACATCTAACCCAAGAGAGCTGCTGATTGCTCGCACTGCTGCTGATGTCATTGAGAAATCTGGCTTTTTTAAAGAGGGCTTTTCATTACAAACGGGGACAGGTGGAGCATCCCTTGCGGTTACACGCTTCCTAGAAGATAAAATGCGCCGCCACAATATTACCGCAGGCTTTGCCCTTGGTGGTATTACATCAACCATCGTTGATTTGCATGAAAAAGGCTTAATTCGCAAATTATTAGATGTACAAAGCTTTGATAAAGCCGCGGCAGAGTCACTCGCGCGTAATCCAAACCACATTGAAATCAGTGCAAATCAGTACGCATGTTTTGATTCCAAAGGCGCGTCTGTTGACATGTTAGATGTCGTCGTACTCAGTGCACTAGAAATTGATACTCGCTTTAATGTCAACGTGTTAACAGGTTCTGACGGTGTTATCCGTGGCGCATCCGGTGGTCACAGTGATACCGCTGTCGCAGCTAAATTATCGATTATTGTTGCGCCGTTAGTGCGAGGTCGTATCCCAACATTAGTTGATGAAGTCCTGACTTGCGTTACACCGGGGTCAAGCGTCGATATTTTAGTGACCGACCATGGTATTGCCGTTAACCCTGCACGCCCTGAACTGAAACAGCAATTAGAAAGCCAAGGCATCAAAACAGTTTCAATTGGCTGGTTAAGGGAACGTGCCCAGTTACTCACAGGAACCCCTAACCCGATTGAATTTACAGACAAAGTGGTTGCTGTCGTGCGTTACCGTGATGGCTCTGTGATTGATGTTGTTCATCAAGTGAAGGAGTAACTATGTTTTGCCCACTGCCTGATACTCAAGAGCAATTTGAAATTTTCTTACCTGAGCTGCTAGCAAGCCGTGATGCCCGTCAGGCTCGTCAGCAACAATGGATTGGTCTCCATCAGGTAACCTTGATTTCATTTACTGTCGTTTTTCCGGGAGCCGTCAAAGACAACTCCCTTGTTAGACACGTGTTTAATCAGGGTCTAAATGCGCTTAAACAAGTTGCTTTATGCAGGCAGTGGGTACTTTTATCTCAACAATCATGGGCATTACGCACAGGGCCTGAATGTTTAGTTGCCGTAGATGCAGATGCCATTGACGTAAAAAAAGCGTTAATTGAAGCTGAAGAATTCTCCCCTGTGGGGCGTTTATGGGATTTTGATGTTTTTGATGCGCAAGGAAAGCAATATTCACGGAGTCAGTTAAATTTACCTGTAAGGCGTTGTTTAATTTGTGAAAAAGAAGCCAAAGTTTGTGCTCGTCATCGCACACATCCGTTGGCTGATATTCTTCTTCGCATTGAGGAGTTAGCCCATGGAACTTGTTAGTTATTCACAAACCCTAAGTGACCAACTCACTCACTATTACAGCCAGTTAGCTTGGCAAGCCATGCTCGCCGAAGTGAATTTGACCCCAAAACCGGGTTTGGTGGATAAGCACAATACGGGGGCGCATAAAGATATGGCGCTAACGGATTTTCATTTAAGTGCCAATGCCATCGCCAAATTTTTCCCGTCTTTTATACACGCTGGCGCACAGTATAAAACGTTACCGGTTAACCAAGTTTTAAGCAAAATTAGAACTATCGGAATCGAATGTGAAACTGCCATGTTTCGAGCAACCCAAGGGGTAAATACCCATAAAGGCAGCATTTTTTCATTAGGGTTAGTGTTAACCGCGATTGGCCGCTTAGTGGCATTGCAGCAAACCGTAACACCATCTGCAATTAGCCAATTAGTTGCTGGAATGTGCCAAGGAATTTGTGCTGAATTAATGCAACCTACGCAGACGCCAACAGCTGGCCAACGTTTATATCAACAATTTGGTTTTACGGGTGCACGAGGAGAAGCCGAAGGCGGCTACTCATTAGTCATCAACCATGCATTACCGTTTTATTTACAGCAATTGGCAGCACAACAAGATGCTGAAATAGCTTTAATAAATACGTTAATACTATTAATGAAAATTAATGATGATACCAATATTGCAAATCGTGGCGGCTTAGACGGTTTAATTTGGGTAAAACAGCAAGCAACCGAATTATTGCAAGACGGTATTAATCACCCTGATGATTTAGTCAAAGTAAAACAATTTGACCAACACTGTATTCAAAAGAATTTAAGCCCAGGTGGCAGTGCAGATTTACTCATTTTAACGTGGTTTTTTGCCCGTCTGCCTAGACAAGGCTTCGGTATTTAGTATTAAAAATTAAAACAACTTATATATTCACCAACACAGGAACCCATTCAATAATTTAATTAATAAAGATAAATAAAAATATATTTAATTAAGCAACCGTTATTGATTTAAAGAATTTATAACATATTGGAAATAGCTAAATAATGGCAATGAATATTAAATCCATTATTCCTATTGATGTACTGCTACGCCTCCAATATGACGAAAAACCAAATTCATAATATTAAAGTTTTAATTTCGTTAAGGATTAAGCCTATGCCAAAAGACAAAATCTGGAAACTGCTACTTCTGATAGCAATTCCAATCATTATCGCCTTAATACCGACCCCCGCAGGGTTACCGCATATCGCGTGGTTATTATTTGGTCTCTACCTCGCCGCTATTGTTGGATTGGTATTAAAACCTTATTCAGAACCGGTTATTTTATTAGCCACTATCGCCGCCAGCGCCGTGATTATTGGCGTGACCGGAACAAAAGATGTGAAAGCCAGTGAAGTGTTAAGTGGTTATGCATCAGGGACAACATGGTTAGTATTTGCGGCGTTTACGCTGAGTGCTGCATTTGTTATTACGGGTCTGGGTAAACGCCTTTCTTATATTTTGATTGGTAAATTGGGCGGTACGACATTAGGCCTTGGCTATGTGACTGCAATTCTTGACTTAATTATTGCCCCAGCAACGCCATCGAATACAGCTCGTGCGGGTGGGATTGTATTCCCAATCATTAACAGTGTGGCGGTGGCGTTAGGATCTGATCCTGAAAAAAGCCCTCGTAAAGCAGGCCACTATCTATTAGTGAACGTGTATATGGTGACCAAAACTACCAGCTATATGTTCTTAACAGCGATGGCACCAAACGCTTTAGCATTAGCCATGATGAGTGACATTATGGGCATTCATTTAAGCTGGGGAGGATGGGCACTTGCAGCATCCGTTCCGGGCTTGATCATGCTGATTCTGACACCGTTAATGATTTATAAACTGTATCCGCCTGAACTCAAAAAGGTGAATAACAAAGAGATCGCAGCAAAAGGCTTAGCAGACCTAGGCCCGATGACCATGCGTGAAAAACTGTTAGCAATCATCTTCGTTATCGCGCTGTGCGGCTGGATTTTCTCTGACTTTATTGGTGTGAGCGCATCCAGTGTCGCTATTGCGGTCATGGCATTAACCTTAATTTTAGGTGTTGTCACGTGGGATGATGTTCTGAAAAACAAAGGTGGCTGGAACACCCTGATTTGGTACGGTGGTATCATCAGTATGTCTGGCGTGCTGACTAAAGCGGGCTTCTTTAAATGGTTAGCAGACACAATGAGTCAGTACCTGTCTTTCGGTGACCAAGCCATGTTAGCTTTCTTTGTTATCATGTTTATCAGTGTCGCAATTCGTTACCTGTTCGCCTCAGGTGGTGCTTATGTTGCCGCGATGGTACCTGTATTTGCCACTGTTGGTATGGTCGCAGGTGCGCCTCCTATGTTACTGGCGTTAGGGTTACTGTTCTCTAACGCATACGGCGGAAGCGTAACGCACTACGGTGGTGCCGCAGCGCCAATCGTCTTCGGTGCAGGCTACAACGATATTCGTTCTTGGTGGATCATCGGTGGGTTAGTGGCATTCGTTAGCTTATTCGTCCACATGACTATCGGTTTAGGTTGGTGGGAAATCTTGATTAGCATGGGCCTGATTTAATGCGCTCTGTAATCGTTATTCACTAAACCATCAATGGGGTACAATGCAAATTGTGCCCTTTTTTTAAATCTGACAATGACTATTTCGCGTTAACGATGGTGCGTAAAACAGAGTGAAGGCTTTCTAAATATCCCAAGGAACACACACCAGTATACGAATAAGCGTAGTCAGCAACGCTGCGGCTTGAATAACATGTGACTTGGGTTATCGATTGCAGCCAACACCGCTACAGACCGAAATATGACGAGGATATAAGCTTATGAAAAAAATTCCATGCACTCTAATGCGCGGCGGCACATCAAAAGGCGTTTTTCTACTGGCTGACTCATTACCAACCGATATCAAACAACGTGATGAATTGATTTTAGATATTATGGGCTCGGGTCACCCTTTACAGATTGATGGCATTGGCGGGGGTAGCCCGCAAACCAGTAAGGTTGCCATTATCAGCCGTTCTGAACATCCTGATGCGGATGTCGATTATCTATTTGCCCAAGTAGCGATTACTGAGCGCATTGTCGATACTGCCCCAAATTGTGGCAATATGTTATGTGCTGTTGGCCCTTTTGCCCTCGAAAAAGGGTTAGTACCTATCACTGATAATGTGACTACAGTCCGTGTTCGTAATGTCAACACAGAAACCTTTGTCAATTCCACCGTACAGACCCCTAATGGCCAAGTTCAGTATGAAGGAAATACCCAAATTGCTAGTGTCCCGGGCAGTGCTGCTCCTATCGCCCTCACCTTTTTAAATGCCAGTGGTGCCAAAACGGGTAAATTATTACCAACAGGTAATGCCATCGATACCATTGATGGTATTGAGGTAAGCTGTATTGATATGGCGGTTCCCATCGTCTTAATCGATGCACCACAGTTGAATAAAACAGGTTATGAAAGTGCCGCAGAATTAGAATCCGATAACGCGTTTATGCAACAACTCGAGTCGATTCGCATTAAAGCAGGTGCCATGATGGGGTTAGGCGATGTCACGAAAAAAGTGATCCCGAAACCGATTCTAGTTTCGCCTGCTACCCAAGGTGGCACCATTAACGTGCGTTATTTTATGCCACAAAAATGCCACGGCGCACTTGCGGTGACGGGGGCAATTGCTATCGCCACCAGCACCATTTTACCAAATAACATTGCGCAGCGTTATGTTCAATCTGTAGATATGAAAAACATTGCGATTGAGCATTTAAGTGGCAAATTTGACGTTACTCTGAACCAACCAGGAGATTCCCCTGAAGGGTTACAGGCCTCGATAATCCGCACTGCACGTAAGCTCTTTGAAGGGGATGTATTTGTGCTGTAATTGCGTTGACCTGCCCTATTAATTAGGGCAGGTTATTCAATGTTATCAATCAAGTAAATCGACAAACTCCCCATTGATATAATAAGACACACGGTATGCCTCATCGGGGGTAGGTAACTCTAACTTACCCGCCATTCGCTCCATCACTTGTTCTGGCACCGCAAATTTCCGCTGTTGATTTTGTTGCCGCCACTGCTTAGCTGGTACTTCTAAATACACAATGTGCACTTTTGCTTGATAGCGAGCAAACAAGCTCACCATGCTTTCACGCAAAGACGCACTAAGGGAGGTCGCATTCCAAATAAAGTCCGTTTTTGTTCGCAAAAATTGCTTTGCTTGCTCTTTGCCTTGCTGCGCCACCCAACCTTGTGCATTTCTGTCCGCTGGGCTAATTTTGTGCTCACGGCGAATTTCATCGAGGCACACCATCTGGGTTTGCGGGTAAAACTGTTTCACAAAATGGTCTTTACCCATCCCCGGTAAGCCGCACAACATGATGACTTCACTGCCTTCTTCTTCAAAAGGTTGGTAGTCTGGCGTTCCCCTTTGGTGATGAAAATAATGAAATCGCCCTGCCAATGAAGCAAATGCTTTTGGCTTGTCCCAACACGCTTGTTCGCGGCAAAATAGCTCAAACAATTCAATTCGGGCTAATAATTCCGCCTTATCTTCGCAAGTGCGACCTATCGCATCCGCTTTTGCTAACATACATAACAAGGACATTTCTACGCGTAACGAAGCAGCAAAGAGCGTACGTTCTGGATCAGGCTTTTCCATCAACCATAAAGGCAAACCGTGAAAGCGTACAAGAGCCGCAATTTTCTCACGCACTGCAAATGGGGTATCGACTTGGCGAAATAAAATATTTCGCGCGGATAGCTCGCCTTTTTTAGCATGTCCCGGTGAATGAATACGCCCCTCTTCATCCTCCCGCGTTGTGCTGCGCTTTTCCACATCGTGCAATAAGGCTGCTGCCCAGACAATATTTTGCTCACGTTCTGGAAGCTGCTGATACTCTGGCAGACTTTCCAGTGTAGCAAGCACCATTTGGGTGTGGGTCGCCACATTACCCTCAGCATGGTGCAGTGCATCTTGCGGGACATTTTGCATATCGCGTACAAAATCAAACTGAGCTTCAAGTTGTGCCCAATCGCGGCTTTTAGTCAATTGCCAACTCATGGCAGCTCTCCTTGTCGCTCAAATGCCAACTTGGCTCTTTGCCAGTTTCGCTTCCAGTGAATGTCTGTTTTCACATGATTTTTACGCACATATTTAAATACATGAGACATAAAATCATCCACATGAAAACCTTGGCTATCACGGCTAACAATACCTTCCATGCTACAAGCTTGGCTTGTATGAGTGTCATGAGCGATAAATTGACTATCTAATGATGCCGCTGCAATTAATGAGCGTGCATACTCTTGCTCACTCATCTGTTTATTCACGGACAGCACAAGTTGTGGCACCGTAGGAAAATCAAACAGTGCCGCATAAAACTGCACTTCTTCCCAACTTAGCCAGTACTCGCCTTGGCGCACCGCAAACACATAAAAATAATCTTCAATATGTTGATATTCAATGGAATGCACCGCATAGAGGTTTTCACCAAATAGCTCGATATTCCCCAAATCATCTTTAATCAGCTGCCAACGCTGGCGAATTTGCTGGCTCCATGCGGATTGTGTTGGTGCGCCATGAGAACGCGCAAAAACGCCATGGCGGTTCAAACAGTTGTTTTCGCCATCGAGTTTTTCTGTGTGGATCAGCGTGTCAATATTTTGGATATGAGACCACCAATCACTATTGATACGATCGTCGCTCGTCGTACCGGGTGAGAACGGGTAATGATACGTTCTACCATACTTTCTTGATTGCATATTCATCATGCTTTCTCTAAAGAAATAGAAATAACCACAAATCTTTGCCAGATTTGCGTCTTTAAATGTTGAGAAATCAAGTGTTGGTATTACATATCTATTCCGAGTGACGGCCTCATTTTTTTGGATGCTAATCATTAATATTAGCTAATTAGAATTAAATTCAGGGGGATTTTAGTCCAACAGTCAAGATAAAGGCTATCAATATATTCCTAATATCAACCTAAGTTGGCATTATTACGCCGTTATTTGGCTCTCTTCAAGGGCATATTTCACCACGACTTTATTACGATACAAGCAATTATCTTGTAATGTCACAGGTTCTTGGCCTTTAGTTGTGACTTTCTGCCAAATTTCATTATGGCGATAAACCACGTTGTTTTCACGGGTAAATTTATGATCTTTTTCGTAAATATGGTATTTCACTTCACGGGGTTCACTGCACAGTAGTTCCCCTTCTAGTTGGTGCTCCGCAATATTAAACACCAATTGAAAGGCACTCTGGGTTGGGTTGTAAAATACCAAATCGATGTAGTTATAAAAAATAGCCGCGCCAGAACCAAATGGTAATACGCGCCCCTCATCGGGAAAAGGGTCAAAGCTGTGGTTTGCCCTTTCAACCACTTGCAGTGGCGAATGTAAGATCATCCAGTGAATTAAGTTGCTCAGTTGGCAAATTCCTCCGCCAATTCCCGAGCGAGCTTCACCAAAAGATAGCTCCATTCCTTCGACAAAACCACGACGAACCGTCGGTTTTCCAACCAAGCGGCAAAAAGAGAAGTATTCCCCTGGGTAAATGGTGATGCCATTCATCGCTTGCGCGGCAATCCGTAAGTTAATCACTTTGTTATGTTGCAGACGTAAATCAGAGTCACCCAGTTTACGGATAAGCTTAGAGGTGTGTTTATTGTAGCGGTATTCAAGGCGTTCACTGGGTTTCGCTTTCGAATAGTACTTAGACGAAAACGCCCAATGTAATCGTCGAGCTAGACGTTTTTGGGTCACACGCAGCCAGTAGAGAATAGGATGATATGAAGAAAGCGGCCGACGCATAACAAAACCTTATTGATATAATTAACCAATAAATGATGCCACACCCGCTAATTTTCCAACATAGTAACTATCTGATAATTCAAATTACGATTATTTAATCGATTTTGTGTCTATCGCTAGGTGACAAAGAAAGCCAACAACGCGATAGCATTAAGATTACGTTTTAGTTAATACACTCGGATTATTCAATAGATTTTGCGTCTGTCGCTAGGCGGCAAAGAAAGTCAATCCCGAGGAGCATACATAAGTATGTGACTCGGGTTGACTTTCGAGGCCAACAACGCGACAGGCCAAAAGATGAAGAATAATTTGGGTTTACTTTTGAAGCCCACTACGCGACAGGCCAAAAGATGAAGAATAATCAGTAGAGGCCGAGTACGGCGCCAACAGCAAGTAAAAAGAAACTAAACAGCCAAATCCAGCCAAACGAATAACGCAGATGGCGTCCCATATCGATACCCGCTAATCCCATAGCTAACCATGCTGCTGGTGAGAATGGACTGACGAATGTCCCTGCATTGTTACCGATGGCCATTGAATAGACTACCGCGGATGGGTCGACCCCAGCGGTTGCTGCAATTTGTTGAATTATCGGCAGTAGAGCAAAATAGTAGGCATCTGTACTGGTGAAAATATCCATAGGTACACCGATAATTCCAACAAAAATATGAATTTTCGATACCCATTCTGTTGGCAAGATAGCGGTCAAATCCATCGCTATCGATTTCAACATTCCACCTTCAGATAATATCCCTAAGAACGCCCCTGCGGCTAAAATAATCGCAACCATTCCAAGGGCTTGTGGTGCGTGCAGTGAAAGCACTTTCATTTGGTCTTTCGGGTTTGGAAAGTTAACCATTAATGCAAGAGAAAGCGCTATCATAAAGACATACGGTGCTGAGAGTAAACCGAATGCTAAACAAATGACTGAAGCAATAATCAAGCCACCGTTAATTAACGGCTTTTTAGGTTTATGAATAGTGTCTATCATATCTGCACTATCATCACTTACAGGCAATAATGAATCCATTTCATACGGCGTTGTACCGTTTAGCTTTGCTGCTGCAATACGGCGCTTTTCACGCATTCCCATAATGACCGCAAATACAACAGCGCCCCCCATACCGATTAATTGAACAGGGATCAAATGCTGCCATAAGATAGACGCATCAATTCCAGTGACGGCTGAAGCTCGTCCTAATGGGCCACCCCACGGCACCATATTCATAACCCCCATGCTGGCGCACATTAATAACAACATTAGGTATGGGCTCATCCCAAGCTGGCGATACAAGGGTAAGAGCGCTGGAATTATAATTAGGAATGTTGCAGCGCCTGAGCCATCTAAATGAACTACACCCGCGATAAGCGTAGTCATAATACAGACAACAATAATATTCCCGCGCGTCATCTTGACCATAAACCGAATTAGAGGGTCAAAAATATGCAAATCTTTCATCAAACTAAAGAATAAAATGGCAAATAGGAACATCGCAGCCACTTTAGACACTTTATTAATGCCACTTTCAAAAAAAACAGATATTTCTGCGATTGAATAACCCGCTAATAGCGCGCCAATAAAGGGAATACATGACATTGCTATAATGGGACTGACTTTTCCCATCATTAATAAGGTGACTATTGAAACAATGATTAAAATACCAATAATTGTTAACACATTCCTTTCCTTCTTAGAATTATATTTTTCAGGTGAATAAGCTTTCACTTCATTAATTCAATGCTTTTTAATTTAAAAAACTAGTTGAAACGAAAAATAAAATTATGCATTTCAGTATATTGCTTATATAAACCCTTCCCCCTATCTGCAAGTCTAAATATATATTTTTGCGCTGATAACAACTCATTTACACTTCGTGAAATAACTGTCTAAAATAAAAAAATAGCTAAACCCACTATTAGCACCATTAAAACCATAGCGACCATTAGTGCCATAATGGATTGGTTATTAACGAGTTTATTTATAACCTGTGGATTTCTCTGTATCTAAAATAATTTGTTATGACTTTATTTTATTTCTTATATTATTTTTTGAATAAATTTGACTTTTTTTATCTGTATGTGGAAGAAAAATATACTTTTTGCAGGTTTACTCAAAAATGAATTAAAGCACTTGCTTTTTTTTCTTTATCCCTGATTTAAAAAAACACTATTTTAGAGTCAGCACCACACCATCTCACAAAAAACGATGATTGATTTGAGTATAATAATGGGATTACAACGATCATGAATAAGGAATTCACTAATGAGTCGCCTTTTTTCTTGTGCAACAATGGGTCAGGTTTCACTAAACAACAGAATTATTGTTCCCCCAATGTGTCAGTATTCTGCCAATGATGGCTTACCTACCGCTTGGCACAGCGCCCACTATATGAATCTCGCCTTATCGGGTGCAGCGTTAGTGATTGTTGAGGCAAGCGCTATCGTGCCTGAGGGTCGAATTACTTATAAAGACCTTGGCTTATGGAATGACGAACAAGCCATAGCAATGAAACACATGCTCACGGATATTCGACAATATTCGAGTGCCCGCTTAGGTGTGCAAATTGCTCATGCTGGGCGAAAAGCCTCATGTGATCTTCCTTGGCAAGGAGGAAAAAGTCTTGGTATAACAGATACCCATGGCTGGCAAACTGTTGCCCCTTCTCCAATTCCATTTGGTAATAATCACGTCCCAAAAGAATTGAGTGTTGATGATATAAACGAAATAAAGCAACAATTTATTGATGCAGCAAAACGTGCCGAAAAAGCAGGGTTTGATGTTATTGAAATCCACGCAGCCCATGGTTATTTATTGCATGAATTTTTATCGCCCGCTTCCAACCAACGTCAAGACAACTACGGTGGGAGTTTCGAAAATCGTAGCCGCTTACTGATTAATGTCTTCCATGAAGTTCGTGAAGCGGTTAGCCCTAATATCGCCGTTGGTGTGCGCATTTCAGCAACTGACTGGTTAGAAAATGGCTGGGACGTTCCTGAATCTATCGAATTATGTGAACAATTAGAAGAGCTTGGCTGCGATTATATTCACGTTTCTTCTGGTGGTCTTTCACCAGAACAGCAAATACCACTTAGCCCAAATTACCAAGTCCCTCTCGCACAAGCCATTCATGAACATAGCATGATGCCTGTTATTGCAGTTGGATTAATAACGGAGCCGTTACAAGCAGAAGCGATTATTGCAACACATCAGGCGGATTTTGTGGCGATTGGTCGTGGGATTTTATTTGAACCCCGCTGGCCTTGGCGTGCAGCGAGTGAATTGAACGAACAAATTGATGTTGCGCCGCAATACTTACGCAGTGCACCTCACCAGTTTAAAAATTTATTTAAATAAAACGAATACCCGCAGTGTGTAATCACTCACTGCGGGTTAGAGCGCATTAACGTGCGTTTTGTGAACACTGTTGAACAAATTCAATCATTGTTTTTTGGAACTCAGGTTCTGCATTTCCTGATTTCTCCAGCTCACTATCCATACGTTTAAATTCACTTAAACCATATTTTTCAATCGTTTTATCGTATGCACAACCACAAATAGCGCTAATTGCTTTTGCAGTTTCACCTTGAGGATTACCTGAGGCCACCACACACGTATTCACAAAATTTTCTTTGTATTCTGCAATTTCTGATTTTTCATCGGAGCATGCTGATAATACTGTCATCACACCCGCCATACCCAATATTAATGCTAATTTTTTCATTTTTTGCCTATTTCCCCAATTAGTGTTTAATGCCTAAGCAAGTGACAACGCATGCCCTCACCCAGTATTTCACTATTGTGGGTAATTATTTTCTATTTTCAACACTATTAATCTTAATGCACAAAATAAGAGCCTCTTATTAAGATTAATATCCCCATCAGTAAATCTTGCTACTAAGCATAGTCGTTTTCTTTTCAAAAATCCGCAATGATTAATGCTTTTTTATCTATCAGTCTTATTTAGATAATGAGTTTGAACAGCGCCAGCGGTAATAAAATAAAGAAAATAAAATTAATGCACAGCCTACTATTTGAATTAGAGGCATACGTTCGTGATACCAAATAGCCGCAACAAAAACCGTCATTACAGGCTCTAAGATCATAATAATAGCAGCATTCGCTGCGTTGGTATTTTTTTGGCCAATCAACTGTAAAACGAATCGTAAACTGGTGGCAATAACGACACTGGCTGCCAGCCACATCATTGTTGGCGTAGTTAAACTTGTCGGCCACTCTTCTAAAAAGAATGAAAGCACTATTGCTACAATTCCGGTAGTGGCTAACTGTATGGTTGTTAAGGGTAAAAGGGGCACCATTCGAGTGTATAAGCTGGTATAACAGAAATAAATTGCTTGAACAATCGCCGCACCTAAAAACCACAACTGACTCGCTTTAAATTCCAACTGCGCCTTAAATAACGTCAAACAAGCCAACCCAATGATTGCCACGGGTAGTGCTTCCCAGAAATATCGGGTTGGCCTGTTTTTTAATATCACCCATGCAACCAGAGGAACGAATAGCATCGCGAGGCTCATAATAAAAGCCCCTTCCCCGATAGAATCAGTAATCGCGACTGCGTGGATCCATAAAACAAGATTGAGAGCCATCCAACCACCTGTCATCAGTATTTTAGGTAGTTGTTTTAGTGGAATTTTATTTTTTTTGCCTTTGCAAAAAGGGAGCAAGATAATTGCAGCAAGTAAAAAACGTGTTCCAAGAAAAGCAAAAACTGGCATGCCTTGCACTGCTTCTCGAGAAAAAACCCATCCCCAAGCAGCAATCATCGTAGTCAATACCAAAAAAAATTCAGCTTTCCTCTGTGAATACATTTTTTCCTCTGCAAAATTTGATGGTAAGCCTATATATCATACTGGCTTTTACCATCAAACCAATCACATTTATGGCCTTTCTTTCTTCTCTTCCAAATTAAAGATATCACGCCAAAAAATGTAAATATGACCTTTAAATTGTCCTGACTTCCTCTTAATGACGTTATTTTTATTTTTATCGATTCTTTTAGTTAGTAAAAATCCTAAACACAAACACGTCTGTGTCTAAATGAGGAAATAGGCAAAAAAACTCGACAATTTTTATTCACTTTTTATCTGCGATAATCATTTCATCGGAACGGTTTCTTATATAACTCAACTCATTGCTATTATTTATTACAATAAAGGTAAATTGCCATGATCATGAAAAATACTGTCTCGCAAGACAACGATATGATCAAAAACGTTAAACTTGCTATTAAAACACGAAAATATGCTCATGCTGATGAAATCAGTTTGTTATGGCAACATGCACTCAACTCCAAGTCCATAATTAGCTGGAAAAAAATGATGCTAATTTCGATTATCGGCAGCGCAATTATCGCAACTATCTCTGTTGTCTAGCCTTTAACGGACATAAAAAAGTCGGGTGATTATTACCCGACTTTTTATTTTTCGTTACTCTAACAAGATATTATTACCAGTAGCCTAAGAACTTCCACCAAATACTACCAATGAAGAACCAAATCGCGAGGTTAACAACGCTCATCACAAAGCCTGTTTTCCACCATTCACCGAGCGTTGCATACCCCGACCCGAAGATAATCGGCGCGGTACCTGTTCCATAGTGGGTTAACGACATCATTAACGATGAAGAGAACGCCAGTGTCAGCGCTAGTAACATTGGAGGCGCGCCCAATGCTAAACCAGCGGAGAAAAATGCGGCATACATCGCGGTAATATGCGCTGTGGTACTTGCAAAGAAATAGTGAGAATAAACATAGATTAAAACCAGAATGAGCATTCCCCATACCCAGCTAATTCCCATACTATCAATTGTGCTTCCGACGGTTAATGACATCCATTTAATTAGGCCTAATTTACCTAAGAAGCTGGCCATCATAACTAAAGCGGAGAACCAAACGACGGTGTCCCAAGCCCCTTTATTTTTCAGTACGTCATCCCAATTAATCACGCCTGTTGCTAATAAAATACTCAGTCCAATAAAGGCCGCGGTTGTGGCATTAATACTGTAAGCTGGCCCAAAGATCATCGCTGGCACCCCCGCCCACATTAATAACAGCAAACCAAAAACCCCTAACGTTATCTTTTCAGGCAACGATACAGGTCCTAATTGCTGCAAACGTTCTTTAGCAAAATTTGGGGCATCTGGCGTCGAGGTAATTTCAGGTTTATACATAAAGTAGATAACCAGAGGCATTAAAATAAGCGAGACAATCGCAGGAACAAATGCTGCAATCGCCCACATTCCCCAAGTCAATTCATTGCTTTGGCTGGTTTCACTGATAATTAAACTGACAATTAATGGGTTTGGTGCTGTTGCTGTAATAAACATCGCCGATGTAATCGGATTAATATTATAGTTTACTAAAGAAAGATAACGCCCTATTTTACCCGCCGTTCCGTCTTCTGCTTTTGACCCAAAACTGTCAGAAATTGAGCGCATAATTGGGTGAATGATCCCGCCGCCTCGCGCGGTATTACTTGGCGTGACAGGTGCAAGAATTGTTTCAGCGATGGCGAGTGAATACGCTATTCCAATCGTTTTTTTACCAAATAATGAAATAACATAATAACCAATCCTTGCCCCTAAACCTGTTTTATTCAAGCTCATAGAGACCATGATTGAAATACCAATCAACCAAATTAAATCATTTGAGAAACCACTTAATGCATCTGCAATAGCGCCTTTTGTAGATTCAGGGTTGGTTACCCCTGTTGCGGCAACTAATGAAATAGCCACAATGGATACACCACCAATTGGTAATGCTTTACCAATAATAGCGGCGATTGTGCCGACAAATAATGCTAAAAGATGCCAAGCATTTGGATTAACGCCCTCAGGGACAGGAATTAAAAACCAAATGATGAGTGCAATTGCGACCGCGATTAATGTAGGTACAGGTTTTAAAGGTGTAAGTTTATTCATAAAGTTATCCATACATGCCTAAAGATGGAGGTACTGAGTATATTTAGATAATTGTTCTGATTTACATCATTATGTTAACAACGTAAGACCTAAAAACATTGATCGTTATCAGTGAGTTACTTTGTTTTATAAAAAAAGTAGTTTTTTTTGTAATAATTCGTGTTACCCAATTCGCTAATAAAATTCAGTCCGTTATTTAATTCAAAGAAAGCCCTACTTGCTTTTAATAACGCAAGAATAAATTTACCCGCTAAATTAGCAGTTCACTCATTTAAAATGTATTTTACGTTAGAAATACAAAAACTCCGATTAACGACCTTCATTCTTTTAATATACTAAAATTTCAATTTTTTTTATAATTTAACCTTATTTTTTGTAGGCTGAATCGAGTTAACACATAATGAATAAATTTTTTAATTTTTTGAATATATAAAAATAATATTTTAACTATACTTTAAGGCTAAAAAAAGAACAAAGAGGGCAATATTTAATCAGTTACAATCTAGGGCTCTACCAAATTAATTTATTTATTAGAGCATCGAGCAATAACTAAAAATAGATGCTAATTGAAATATTGATAGCCATCTTTGTGTATTTAAAAAGCTCACCTTTCGAATTTATACTCATTCCTTGTATTTTTCTTTAATCTACTATTTTTTAAGCAACCATTCTTAATGTGACTACCGAGGAAATAAAATGAACGCCAATAATCTGCACAGTGACAACGCTCAACAACCTTGCATCGTATTATGCACAACCAACAGTCAAGAAAATGCGATTAAAATTTCACAACATCTTTTAGATAATCGGCTAGCTGCCTGCGTTTCGTTATTACCAGAAATAATGTCCTTATACCTTTGGCAAGGCAACATCACAAAAGACAAAGAAATTTTACTACTTATTAAGACAACGCAATCCAACCAACTCAGCATTTTCGAGGCAATAAAAAAAATACATCCTTATGAAACGCCTGAATTAATAAGGCTCGACCCCAATCACGTCGAAGATAATTATTTACAGTGGTTGATTAACTCTGTTAAATAACATTCTATCCGAATGAATTAGAAAGAATTTTTATATAAATTACCAACCTCTGATGTGTATTTACAAAAGAATTCATCTGGTCGGGTATGGTTTAGATTAAATTAGTGGTATATAAATAGGCTCGCTTTATATTTATTTTCCCTCCTTATCTTTTTTGGAGGTTTTTTTTGCCCATTTTTAGCCCCCTTTTCCTGCGCCTCCCCATTGTCAAAACAAAAACCCAAACTAAATCAATTTTAAAAACCATTAAACTAACAATGAGTTATCATTTTATGTAATTGACATTATACAAAAATAAATTATATTAATTCATATATTGATTTCAGATAAATAAAAAATGAGAGAAAACAATGTCTAAATACAATGAAGTTACCCAACATATCAGTAAACACCTTCCAGAATTAGGTAAACATATTCCTGATGTTATGAAACACTTTTCGGGGCTTGTCAGTACAGGCGTTCAAAATGGTGCCCTAGATAAAAAAACCAAAGAGCTAATCGCTATTGGCATAGCGGTTGCAAGTCGCTGTGATGGCTGTATTGGTTTTCACACCAAAACCTTGGTTGAGCTCGGCGTAACAGAACAAGAGTTGGCTGAAGCACTCGGTGTCGCTATCTTCATGGGAGGCGGCCCATCCGCTATGTATGCCGCTGAAACCCTCAGTGCATATAAAGAGTTTTCTGCAAAATAAATGGCGTACATAAAATTGCCTTAGATTACACAATCTAAGGCAATAGAATTGAACAACTTAGAAAGTTGCTTCTAGCCCAAGTCTAAACGTCCTTCCTGGAATTGGCATATAAATAACCGTGCCTGGGTCAAACGCATAGCGGTTGGTTAAGTTATCAATATTGAAATTCACATGAAGGTTTTTTTGAATTGAATATTTACCGAGTAAATCAAAAGTCGTGGTGGCATGTAATTTAGTGACAGGCGCAGCGGCCGTTCCCGCTAACCATTTTTGCGGGTACTCCTTACCTGCGTTATAACGTACACGCAAACCTGTTTGTAATTTTTGATCAAACATTTTCACGCCGACAATCCCCGAGACGACTTTTTTCGGCGGAAGGCGCGATGGAGATAGCCCCCAAGCAAAACCGACCGCATTACACGCTGATGGTAAGTTACCTAATTCCATTTCATCACGAGAACAAAGTTCTGAGTTGTTATAGAAGGTGGCATCTAAAGAACCAAAGGCATAATGAGAGTCATACTTCGCTTCAATTTCATAACCTGAAAGCTTGAAGCTATCGTAGTTTTTCATCACAACATAAGGGGAATAGACCCCCGTTGGGTTAACACCTTGGGAAAGATACCCTTTGATATCATTATTAAAGTACCCTACCCGCAATCGAGCGGTATCCTCATCAAAAATAAGGTTATTTTTTTCAAAATCTATTCCGACCTCAAATGATTTAGCATGCTCAGGTTTGAGTGGCACATCTGGCGTATAAGAATAGGTTTGCCCAGAAACGGTGGTTTCAAATAGGCTTGGCTCGCGATAACTGTCTGAATACTTAGTGTATACATCTAACTCATCAGTCACATGGAAACGCACTTCACCCATAAAATCATTTTTCGGGCCATAACTGATACTTTTCCCTAATACATGGTCATCAACATCAAAAGAGTGAATACGCCAACCCGCTAATGTACTGACCCACTCGCCTTTATACTCCATATTGGTAAATGCAGACGTGTTTTTACCTTTGGCATTGCGCGTTACAGGGTCCAACTCGTCCCCCTGAATTGTCCCTTCTGGTGTCCATATTGGTTGATACGTTTTGGTTAACGGCTTCGTTTTTTGCTCCATAAATTCCACGCCGTAAGTCACATTGATAGGGTAATTTGCCAATTCAGAGGTGTTTTCTAAGTTAAAACCCATCCGTTCATCTGTATAACGGTGCTGATATTGGTTGCCATAATGTGCAGTGACATCATCTGTCGTACCATTACGTTGCTTAAATTTACCTTTCGTCCACCATAAACCCAAATTCATGTCCACCCACAGTGAGTCTGGTTTATAGGAATAATTCAATGATGCGGTATCAATATCTGCCGTTCCCAGTGACCACTGTGGCATTTTTCCATCAGATTGGTACCAATAAGCAGCTAAAACTTCCCCTGCTTTTTGTTCATGACGTCGATAATTTAATTCAATACTTGAATAAGGGTTAAGGTAGATATTGGTTTTTAACAATGTTGATTGGCTTTCATAGCTGGTATTCACCACTTCTTGCCCTGGTTTTATCGGTGCATCGGTAGAGGCGTATTTATGATAGCCATTTTTCCCTGCAAAAAAGTTCCCTTGTTTTCTATCGCTATGGGCAATCAACACATCAAATTTTTCATTTCGATACGCCATACCTGCCGTCACTGAACCATTATTAAAGTGTGAATTTTTAACCCCATCCGACAAACGATACTGCGATTCATTTTTATTGTCTGATGCCACTGATGGGCGGCGGTTATTATTGTAAATATTCCCTTTAAATAAAAAACCAAATTGGTCACCTTGAGGAATAATACTGTTCGCGGATAGCGTTTTTAATTTAACCGTTCCCCCGATAGCGCCACCAGAGAATTTACTCATTGAGGCCCCCTTTTCAATATTGATGGTATCCACCAAATCCATATCAATGTAGGTTCTATCCGTACTGCCTTGGTAGCCGCGCCACGTATTGGTTGATTGCAAACTGCCATCAATAATAATCGGTACTCGCCCATTGCCTTGCAAACCACGAATACCAATATCTAATGCCCCAGCTTCATTTCGAGCATTATTAACCTGTAATGAACTTTCATTCGCAAATATGTCTGAGTTGGTTGTTCCCCGAACAGTTGAAACATCTTTAGTATCAATTTGTTTGCCATTCGATTTTATTTTACTGGCAGTAACCAGCAGCTTATCTTTTTGAGGTGTAGTTTGAGTTTCATCCGCAAATGCCGCACTTGATGAACAAATAACAAGTAAGCTAATTATTTTTTTATTTTGAAATATCATTTAAGTAATGCCTTCATTAATTAATGATTATTTTATTAAGACGATAAAACCCCGTCTGGCAGATTGATAAATACCCCTGCTGCCATACTGGAATTCGTGAATGTAATGGTGGGTTTACCTGTTACGCCTTCAGCAAGGCCAACATAAAAACCTTATTTATTGAATGGTTACGAGCCTATTTCCCCTATGAATACAAGCAGGACTTGGAATATACACCAATGATAATAATGATCAAGATCATAATGAATATCATTTGCATTATCATCAATATCACTATTGTTTATTACGTTGCGAATTATTTAGGCATAAAAAAGCGACATGCTTAATGCATCGTCGCTTGGGGAATTAAATGAAATGTAAAAAACAAAAAGGGCGTCACTGAGTGAAAACATAATCAACTTTTCAATCATCCAAGGGAGGCTTTACTCACCCCAATCATTAAACTATCAATGATTAAAACATTAATTATATCGCTGAGCTTGTTCCAACATTTTTTTCATTTGTTGGCGATCGGTCATCCACGGTGTCGAATTTGGGCACCCTGCTCCCGTTGGGTTGACATCGCAGACATTGAAATGCTTAAACAAGGCATTTTCGTCAGCGTCACGCTGCTCAAGTAAAGCTTGATAACTTTGTTCTTCTGGCGAAAGTTTCTTTTTGGGATCAAAGACAAACTTCTGTTCTGCCTGTAATTTTTTAACCCCTTGGTAGTCTTTATCAAACTGGCGATCAACGGGTGATTTCTCTTTAAAGGTAAAGTCGCTGGCAAAGCCGCAAGAAGTGAAACTAAGAAAGATAATAAAAATAGCCTTTTTAAACATAAAGATATCCTACTGTGTCGATAAGTTTACATTATACGCACAACAGTAGTACCGAATAGAAATAATTAAAATTTAATTTATGATAACCTTATTATTCAAATAGATAATTAACATAAATTATTAAATCAATTGATTGATACAGTCTGGATATGCCAAATGGCGATTTCTTGAAATATTAATCTGCTTTTCAAATGCAGGTGGAAACTCGTGAATAACATTCCAATATCCCCCTGCTCCTGCAAATATTATTCAGGATAGTGATGATATCCCATTTTTTCTGAAATACGGCGGCCTGATGCCTTTAATAACTGTACATAATGATCAAGTTGCTGTTCATCAAAACGAATGGTTGGGAACGAAATAGATAACCCTGCCACCACATGACCCAAACGGTCATAAACAGGAACCGCAATACAACGCAGGCCTAACTCTTGCTCTTCTCTATCTTGTGCATAATGGTGCTCACGCACCGCGGCTAACTCCACCAGCAAATCATCAACGCTTAAAATGGTTGTATCGGTTTTTTTGGTAAAAGACTCATCTTTCAGGGCCAAGCGGATAGTTTCTTCATCTTGCCAAGCCAATAAAATTTTACCAATTGCAGTGCAATACAGTGGGTTACGGCGCCCTACCCGCGAATACATACGCAGGTTATAACTGGAGTCAATTTTATGGATATAAATAATGGCATCGTCATCTAATGCCCCTAAATGCACCGCTTCATGGGTCATTTGCCCAATATGGCGCATTTCCTTATCTGCGATTTCAATTAAATCCACGTATTCAAGGGACTTTGCACCGAGCTCAAACAGCTTCAGTGTAAGTGAGTACTTATCAGCCTCGCCTTCTTGTTCCACGTAGCCCAATTGTTTCATGGTTTGCAAAAAACGAAAGGTGGTGGCCTTTGACATTAATAGGCGCTGAGATAGCTCGGAAACACCAATCTCTTTTTGCTCCCCTAACGCACTGAGAATACTAAATACTTTCACCACCGCGGATACGGCATCAGTTTGAGTCGTCTTATCCATGTTGTTTTCTTCATCCTATTAGATTGGCCGCGATAATATCATAAAGCCAATTAAAACCACGTGATACGGCATAGCATAATTGTCGAGCCTCACAAAAACAAGAACAGCGATTCATTATTTTTAAAACAGCGTTTCATTTTTATTGAAGTTCTGCACTAAATGCGTTTTAATAGCCTCATCAAGTCAGTAATCGATAACACAGTCGTAATCGTGCAGGTGATAAATATGAGTACACATCCGCAAGTTGCCGTCATTGGCGAGTGCATGGTTGAATTGCAAAAATCAGGGGGGCTATATAAGCAAGCCTTCGGTGGGGACACGCTAAACACTGCGCTGTATCTGTCTCGTTTAACCCAAAAACACGGTGTTACAACGCGTTATATCACTGGTTTAGGGGAAGACCCATTCAGCCAACAAATGCTTGATAGCTGGCAACAAGAAGGTATCAACACCGAAGCCGTATCGATTTCACAAAAACATTTGCCGGGTATGTACTTAATTGAAACCTCCGCCGATGGCGAACGCCGTTTCTTTTATTGGCGCGATAACGCTGCTGCCAAATTTTGGTTGGATGACAACAGCAAAGCACACACACAGCAACTTCTTAATTCACAACAATTTATTTACTTAAGTGGCATCAGCTTAGCGATTCTGCCTGACGCAGCTCGCCAACTTTTAATGGAAATACTGCAACAAGCCAAACAGCACGGTGCGAAAATTGTGTTTGATAATAACTATCGCCCTGCACTTTGGCCATCAAAAGAAGCCGCACAACAGGCTTACCAGCACATCTTAAAATTAACCGATATTGCATTTCTGACGTTTGATGACGAGCAACTCCTGTATGGGGATTGCCACGAAATCGAAGCTATTGCACGCACGCAACTGTATGGTGTAAATGAGATAGTGATCAAACGTGGCGCAGAGGCCTGCTACGTGATCATCGATAATGAACGTTATGAAGTACCGGCCAATAAAGTCAGTCACGTCATTGATACCACCGCCGCAGGGGATTCATTCAGTGCAGGTTATCTTGCCTGCCGTATTTTGGGCGGCACACCGTGCGACGCAGCAAAAACTGGCCACTTACTGGCAGGAACCGTTATCCAACACCGGGGAGCGATTATTCCAGCCGAGGCCATGCCAACCACCGATTTAGGAAAATGTTAAGGGGCTTTAGCCATGAATCAACTGATTGAAAGAATTAAAAAACTGAACGTTGTTCCCGTGATCACCATTAATAACGCAGAGCACGGCGCACCACTTGCTAAAGCCTTGGTGGAAAATGGCCTACCGTGTGCGGAAGTGACATTCCGTACCCCTGCCGCCGTACAAGCCATTAAAAATATGCGTGCCGCCTACCCTGAATTACTGATTGCGGCGGGTACCGTGTTAACCACTGAACAAGTTGACCAAGCCATTGATGCCGGCGTGGACTTTATCGTTAGCCCGGGCTTTAACCCAAAAATCGTTGCCTATTGCCAACAAAAAAAGGTGATTATTATTCCTGGTGTAAATAGCCCAAGCCTCGTCGAACAGGCTCTTGAATTTAACCTGACCACATTAAAATTCTTCCCAGCCGAAGCCTCTGGCGGCGTTGCGATGCTAAAAGCCCTTGGCGCCGTTTACCCAGTGAAATTTATGCCAACCGGCGGTATCGGTGTGAAAAACATTAAAGAATACATGGCGTTACCATCAGTATTGGTCTGCGGTGGTTCGTGGATGGTACCAAATGACTTAATTGATAAAGAAGACTGGCAAGCGCTCGGTAAACTCATTGCCGAAGCGGCGACTCTTTAATTAACAATAAAAAATCTCGTTGTCGTCATTACGCCCTTATCCCCATGATAAGGGCTTTTTTATGCTTAATATTCACTAACCCCAAACGCTGTAACTTGGTTAATGGTTGATATTACTCATCAATAAAGCGTTTGAGTTGTAACCGCAGCATCTCATTTTCACGCCGCAGACTGTCATTTTGATCCATTAAACTCATCGCCATTGCAATACCCGGCCAATCAATCTCTAACTCATGGTAAAGGCGCACCGCCCTTCTCACAATAACCACGGCTTGGTCATCAAATAACCATTCGCGAGTTGTTTCAATCGGTTGGATTATTCCCAGCCCGACAATTTCCTGTAATTCATCTTCGGCGATACCTGTATGAATACAGAAATCAATAACGGTGAGTGTTGTTAACTGTTCCATTATTTTCCTCCCCAATTCTTACGTGGGTCAAAACTCTGTTGTGCCTCCGCCAACTTCTGCCACAGTGCGTTAGATTGCGCATCACTGCTATCTGGCATCACCACTTTTATAATCACGTATAAATCCCCGGCATGCCCCTTGTGCGCCAGCCCTTTTCCTTTGATCCGTAATTTTTGACCCACTTGGCTATTTGCAGGAACCGTAATAACGATAGGGTCTTTTAGGGTTGGAACGGTGATTTTAGTGCCCAGCGCCGCTTCCCAAGGGGCTAAAGGCACCACAATTTCCAAATCATGCCCTTTAATATCGAATAATGGGTGTGGTGCAATGCGGATGGTAATCCATAAATCACCGTTTTCACCGCCATTCTCCCCTGCGGTACCTTGCCCTTTTAAGCGAATGCGTTGCCCATCGATAACCCCCGCAGGGATTGTCACATTTAATGTTTTGGGGATTTCATTGTCGATAAAACCGTAGGCATTATAAACTGGCAAATTGTAGCTTATGGTGCGTTTGTGTGATTCTTGGCTCTCTTCGAGGAAAATAGCTAATTCAACTTCGAGGTCTTGCCCGCGGTGGCTGCGAGGCTGCCTTGTGCTACCACTACGTGCACGTTGAGAAAACATCGATGAGAAAATATCATCGAAATTCCCTGAATCAAAACCTTGTTGGGAGTATGAATGGCTTTGCTGCCCTTGAGCCCCTTGGTTAAAATAAGGGTCGTTTCGATGCTCCCACATCTCATCGTATTCTGCGCGTTTGTCTTTATCACTCAGTACCGCCCACGCTTCGGCAACTTCTTTAAAACGCGCTTCCGCATCGGGTTCTTTGCTAACATCGGGGTGGTATTTGCGCGCTAAACGGCGATACGCGGTCTTAATGGTCTTCAAATCATCGGTGCGTTGCACACCCATGATGCTGTAATAATCCTTTAGTTCCATAGTCATATCTCGTTCACTTGTCTGTTGAATAGAATTCTTATGGTGCTTTGCCTGACTCTTTACATGGGCTAAGCATAATGACTTACCTTGAATTTAACTTAAGACATTTACATGGTAATTGGAATAGTAGAACCATGATAAATATTAAATATATTTGCGAATAATGACGATGCAAATTGATAAAATTCCACAAAAACAGGAAATTTTCACCATTTCAGGCTAAACCTATAGGAGAGCTATTTAATTGCAAGGGAAACACTATGGATGCTATTGCCAGCCGCCTGAACTTTAAAGTGAATTTCGCCATTTCAGTTGAGGATTTTATTCGGTTAATTCTTCAGTCACCGTTTAAAGACACGGTTTCAACCGATAACCTAACTCAATTAGATGCAATGCTGAATAACGCGGATTTATTGATTAGTGCATGGGATGACGAGCAGGTAGTAGGGTTTGTCCGCGCCGTCACGGATTTTAGTTCTTGCTGCTATATTTGCGAACTTGCCATTGACGCACATTATCAAAAACACGGCATCGACCGACAATTAATGCGTATTGCCGCCGAAGAACTTCCCCCCGACTGCCAAATTCTATTTTTCTCCACCGACAGCAACCTCACCGAATACCTGAAGTTGGGCTTCACTCAATCCCCCCGTGCATGGCACACCACCGCGGAGAATTATTTGGCCAAGTCCACCGATGGGGATTGATATTGAGGGTGTGAAGGACTCGCCCTGATAATATAGGTTGATAACGTCTCAAGGCGAGGTAAAGGCAAGCCATATTAGCGACTTACCTTTTCATTTGAAGAAAACCTGTATTCACTTAAATTTCAGTGATGATCGCATCTTCAGGTAAACGGGACTTCGTTAATCCCGCATTAAAATCATCCTCTGTGCGGTATCCTAGAGCAACCATTGCGATAGGCTCTAACCCTTGTTCTGCCAGTGAAAACTCATTATCAAGGATAGCGAAATCCATCCCTTCCATTGGGACAGCATCAAGGCCTAATGCAGCAACACCTAATAAAAAGTTACCTAAGTTGATAAACGTTTGGTTTTTCAACCACTGAGGTAAATCTTTTACTGCATCCTCATGATAGTTAACAAAGAAATCCCTTGCGCCTGCCATCATCGCTTTGTGTTCTTCCAACGCATAACGGCCATCTAAGGCTTCTTGCTCAAGAATTTTATTGGTATACGCTGTATCAACATTTGTTTTTGCGCAGAATAACACCACACATGATGCATCAAGGATTTTAGGCGTGTTAAATGCGTAATCCGTTTCCGTTGATTTCGCCATTCGTTGCTTAGCTTCTTCACTTCTCGCAACAATAAAATGCCATGATTGAATGTTGACGCTTGAAGGGCTGAATCTCAGTAGCTGTTTTATTTTTGCAAAAACATCTTCTGGGATCGTTTTAGTTGAATCGAATGACTTTGCTGCATAACGTTTCATTGCGACATCAATAATTGGCATAACTTTTTTCCTATTTATAACAATAATAGCGATGACGATGTTTTTTTAACGCACATCATCATATTAATTAAAAACCTACTCACTTGGTAAATCTCTACACCGAAGAAACAGCGGAAACGGGGATATTGTACAGGGGGAAGCCAAGGTAAGGGGATAACCGCCTCCCTTTTGCTCGCTTTATTACGTATTTTTCACGTCGATAGCTTTAGGGGCATAAATATCCCGCAATGTGCCAATAACGTTAGCAACATCTGGATTATCAATGCGGTAATAGATGACCTGAGCATCACGCCTAAAGGTCACAAGGCCTTCTTCACGCATTTTTGCTAAATGCTGGGATAACGCAGATTGGCTCAACGACACTAATTTATGCAGTTCTCCCACCGCAATTTCATCATATTTCAGCAATAAACATAAAATAAGCAACCGATGCTCATTCCCTATTGCCTTCAATAATTGTGCCGCTTTTTTTGTTCCATCCCGTAAAAAGTCGTCTTGATTCACCATACCGCCCCCTTTGTGCACCGTGAGATGTTAACACATTTCCTCTCAGAACAGTGCACTGTAAAGCACAACCTGAATATTAGCAAATATTAATTTAGATTTAACTAAATTAGTCATTATTAAATTAGATATTGCTAATTTAGCATTTACTAATATAATGAGTTTTCGATATAGAGGAGAACACCATGGACACAACAGTCGATATCCAAGCGTTTTTTGATGAAGAAAGCCACACGGTGACTTATTTGGTTTCCGATCCTGCAACAAAGCAAGCCGCGGTCATCGACCCTGTACTGGATTATGACCATGCCAGTGGAACCGTGAGCACCACCTCTGCTGATGCGGTATTAAAAAGTGCATCGGAGCAGAAATTAGCAATTGTTTGGATATTAGAGACTCATGCACATGCGGATCACCTAAGTGCAGCGGTACATCTACAAAAACTCACGGGCGCAAAAATAGCCATTGGTGAGCATATTAAAGATGTGCAAAAGATTTTTGCTGAAAAATTCAACCAAACGCATATTTCAACTCAAGGCATTGAATTTGATAAGCTTTTAACCGAAGGCGAAGAAATCATGCTTGGGCATATCCCAATAAAAGTGATCCATACCCCAGGACATACGCCTGCGTGTGTTTCATATCATATTGAAAATGCTGTTTTTGTTGGTGATACCCTGTTTATGCCAGATTACGGCACTGCAAGGGCCGATTTTCCGGGCGGTGATGCAAAAACCTTGTATCAATCGATTCAAAAATTATTTGCGCTTCCTAAAGAAACCACCCTGTATATGTGCCATGACTACAAAGCACCGGGGCGTGATAGCTATGCATGGGAAACGACAGTCGCAGAGGCTCGCGCCTCAAATATTCATGTGCACGACGGTGTTACCGAAGCGCAGTTTGTCGCTATGCGCGAACAGCGTGATGCAGGCCTTGCGGCGCCTAAGTTATTGTTGCCGTCTATTCAGGTCAATATACAAGCTGGGGAATTTCCTGAGCCAGAATCCAATGGCACACAATATTTAAAAATTCCGCTGTCTTTTAAAACGAAATAATTTTTCCCTCACTGATTAATTGGAACATGAAATGAATACACCAACTTGGATTTTATTAGCCTTTGCAGGCTGGACACTGTTAATTTTATTTGGCACCGTTGGTGTATACCGCTGGTCGCGCATTTTAACCGGGCGAGCAACGGTTGGAGAGTGGCAAGCCAATAAGCCACAAGGGAGCGATTGGTACCAGCGTGCTATTGCCGCCCATCGTAATTGTATTGAAAATTTACCCGTTTACACGGCGATTGTCGTCGCCATGAACTTCACTCACACTGAAAGCACTCTGCTTAATACGTTAGCCATTATTGTATTTATCAGCCGAATTGCACAAAGCCTTATCCATATTTGCCTAACACAAACAGATAAGGTCGCCACATGGCGGTTTATTTTCTTCTTTGCCCAAATCGTAACAATGATTTGGATGGGTATTAATATCGCGATTAATGCAATTTAACGGCAAGGAAATAATTTATAGGTTGGCCAAGTGTCAACCTTACTTAAATTTATTTTAACGCCACTGCGGTGACCTAAAGAATAATTTCAAGAAAATACTTTTTAACTCAGTAGCGATGCTCTAAATAATTCGTGCTACAGCTAGGCGGCGAGTGAGTTTAGCCCTAGGAGCATACACAAGTATGTGACTAGGGTGAACTCGTGAAGCCAACAACGCTGTGGTGCGAAGTATGACGAGCATCTATTTGAGACGGCCGCGCAAGCGCTTAATAGCCTGACTATGCAACTGACTCACCCTCGACTCCCCCACCTCCAGCACTGCGCCAATCTCCTTCAGATTCAGCTCCTCTTGGTAATACAGCGTCAGCACCATTTTCTCGCGCTCTGGCAGTTGGTCTATCGCCGCCATAATTTGCGCCTTCAGGCTCGACTCCATCAGCAAACTCAGCGGGTTACCGCCGCCGCTCTCATCCATCTGCGGCTCACAGCTTTCCCCGTGAACTTCATGCCACTCATCGTAGGAAAATAGCTGGCTGTTATTGGTATCCAGCAACGCTTGGCGATACTCAGACAGTTCGATATCCAGTGCTTTAGCAATTTCTGGCTCCGTCGCGCTGCGCCCAAGTGATTGTTCCAACACGCCTATGGCCTTGGTCATTTCCCTTGCTTGGCGGCGCACGCTGCGCGGCACCCAATCACGGCTGCGCAGTTCATCAAGCATTGAGCCACGAATACGCTGCACCGCATAGGTGGCGAACGATGCCCCTTGGGTAACATCGAAACGTTCCAATGCATGCAGTAAACCAATGCCCCCCGCTTGAATTAGGTCGTCGATATCAACACTGGCGGGTAGTCTAACTTGCAGTTTCAGGGCTTCATGGCGTATTAGAGGGTAATAACGCTCCCATAGGCTATTTTTATTAATCACACCTTCGGCAGTATACAAATCGCTCACAACCTGAATCACCCTTCAAGCTTTATAAAAGGTATTCATTATCTGTGTTGGTTTTGATTTCAATCCGTAGAGTAAGGCAATAAATGTGGCTTTATTTCCCTTATCCTAAATAGGTCAAATTTGAATAATCACAAGGTTAATGGTTGTTTTAACTTAATTTTCAGGGGATTTTACGGGTAATACAAGTGGGAGTGGTTGTTTTTTTGAGAAGCCATTTTTGATTTAAAAGAGATTATCTTTAGGGTTTGGTTTGGTTTGGTTTGGTTTGGTTTGGTTTGGTTTGGTTTGGTTTGGTTTGGTTTTTGACCTAAAAAATGCTAAAGCGAGCCCTAAATAATTCGTGTTGCAGCTAGGCGGCAAACTAGATTATCCCTAGGAGCATACTGGATCTAGTGTAGCCAACAACGCTGCGGCGCGAAGTATGACGGGCATAAAAAAGGCCAGCAAGCTGGCCTTTAATATCATCCACCAATCACGAATTAACGTAACAGGCTCAGAACACCTTGTGGAACTTGGTTAGCTTGCGCCAACACAGCAGTACCTGCTTGTTGCAGAATCTGACCACGGCTCATGTTAGAAACTTCAGTTGCGAAGTCAGCATCTTCGATACGGCTACGTGCAGCACTCAAGTTGTTAACAGAGTTGTTCAGGTTGTTGATGGTAGACTGGAAACGGTTTTGGATCGCACCTAATTGTGAACGGTTAGCATCTACGGAAGCAATTGCTTCATCTAAAACACCAAGAGCTCCCTCCAAAACTTCTACTTTTTCAGCGTCATCAGTTGTTGCAGCAGTAACTTTAAAAAGCTTATCAACTAAAGCTATGTCTTTTGCAGCATCATCAGCATCATCAGCAGCAGCTGATCCTAATTTAAGTGTTACTGAATCAACTTTTTTTAACTCAATAGAAATTGTTTCACCGTCATTTGAACCTACTTGAATATCCAACTTTTTGTTCTCTTCTAACACAGCAACACCGTTAAACTTAGTCTGCTCTGAAATACGGTTAATTTCATTTAAACGCTGAGTAACTTCCTCTTTAATTGAGCTAAGATCAGAGCCTGAATTAGTTCCAGTTTTAGCCTGAACTGTTAATTCACGAATACGTTGTAAGTTATCATTAATTTCATTTAATGCACCTTCAGTCGTTTGCGCGATAGAGATACCATCGTTGGCATTACGCGATGCTTGAGTTAAACCTTTAACGTTCGCCGTAAAACGGTTAGCAATCGCTTGGCCTGCCGCATCGTCTTTTGCGCTGTTGATACGTGAACCTGAAGATAAACGCTCAATCGCCGTACCTAATACGCCTTGTGAACGGTTTAAGTTATTCTGAGTTGTCAGAGATAGAATGTTAGTGTTAATAACTTGTGCCATGGTAATGTCCTTGTTATTCAAATTAATAAGTTAAGCCTATGTGCTTAACTGAGTGATTTTCGTCAGCAATATGTTTATCGGCTGTAACCAAAACCCCTTTAGGCTTTTTGAATAAAAATTTCATCAATAGTGGCAAAAGCTGCACTGGCACTCGCTTTTTACTTTGTTATTTTGTTTGAAATTAGTTTATTTTTATCCATTTTCTTATTATTTAATTCCAATAGAGATAATTACCTACCTTTCCCTTGCTAGCTCTCGCCATCACTCTTTTTCAGAATAGTCTAAAATTTTGCTCCGTTTTGCCGATAAGACTCTAAATAGACTCTATTTCAGAGTTAATGACACAGGCATAGACTCTAAATCATTCGGGTTGCAGGTAAGCGACAAGTGAAGATAGGCCGATGAGCATACACAAGTATGTGATTCGGCTAGCTGAGCAAAGTCAACACCCCTGCAACTTGAAGGATGACGAGAATAGCGTAGGAGAAAACATGGCAGGAATATCCACACTCGGTATCGGGTCAAACTTAGATTTAAACGTACAAATGGACCAATTAGAAGGGATGGAACGCCGTCGCTTAGAGCCTTTAACCGCACAAAAAGCGGTTTATGATGCACAAATTAGCGCCTTCGGAAAAATGAAGTCATCCTTAGAAAAACTGAAAAAAGCCGCAGAAGACTTAAAAAAATACGGCGATATCAGCACAACCAAGGTTACTGGTGAATATAAGTCCTTTGATGTGAAGACTGATGGTAAAGCCGTTACAGGTGTGCATGATGTAACAATTAAGCAACTTGCCAAAGCGCAAACTATTGCTACAAAAGGGCAAGATGATAATAAAGCCATGCTTGGTAGTGATGCTAAAGAAAGAACTATCACCATCACTCAGCCGTCACAAAAAGAAGAAAAAGATAAAATTGTTATTAAATTAGATAACAACCATACGTCTTTGATTGAGATTGCAGATGCGATAAATAAAGCTGATAAAGGTGTCACTGCATCAGTAATTAAAGACGTCAGTAATAAATATCATCTGGTCGTAACATCCAAAAAAGAAGGTATAGATAACCGTATTAATATTAATGTTGAAGGGGATGATAAACTTGCAAAGTTAATGAATGTCGAGTCTGTCGTTAACGTTGTTGATGGTAAAGAAGTTGTCTCCATTCAAAATACTGAAATGGATACTAAAGTTACCCCACAAAATGCCCAATTACTTATTGATGGCTTTGAACTAGAGTCACAAACTAATGAAGCGAAAGACCTATTTCCCGGTTTAACCTTAACACTAAAAAAAGAAAGTGAAGATGGCAAACCTGACCATTTAACCATTTCTGAAGATATTGAGCCTGCAAAAGAAAAAATTAAAGCGTGGGTGGATGCCTATAATGAATTCCAAACCTTAGCCAAAGAATTGACAAAATACACGCCAACCCAGAGTGGTACTGCGCCTGATAAAACTAATGGTCCATTAGTGGGTGACTCAACCTTACGAGGAATTCAAAATACTTTACGTGTTCAAGTACGCAGCGCTCAAAATAGTGGTGAAGTGAATTTACTGAATAAGATGGGTATTAAGCAAAAGCTGGATGGCGAATTAGAAATCGATAATAAAGTGCTGGATAAAGCGCTTAAAGAAAACCCTTCTAGCGTCAAAGTGTTTTTTGCTGGTGACGGCAAAGAAACCGGTTTTGGTACGCAAAATTTTAACTTTTTAAAAGACACCTTAGACAGCAAAGAAGGCACGCTACATAACGCTACTGATGGAATGCAGAAGAAAAGAAGAAATTTAGATAAACGAATTGAGCAGACCAATAAGCAAATCGAAAACACCATGGACATGTACCGCCGTCAATTCCAAAACTTGGACAAAATGATGACGTCGCTCAACAGCACCAGTAATTCATTAGGCCGACTTTTAGGTTAAAAAATATGTATCAACGTCACGCAAAACACGCCTACCAGCAGGTCGATTTGGAGAGTGAAATCACCAACGCGACCCCGTACCAGCTGATCCAAATCCTGTTTAAAGGGGCGCTAAGTGCCCTGAAACGCGGGGAGATTTTTATGCAGCAAGGGAAGGTGGCTGAAAAAGGTAAAGAAATCTCAAAAGCTATCGACATCATTGACACTGGGTTAAAGCAGTCGTTAAATTATGACGCTGGCGGCGAACTTGCAGAAAATTTAGCAAGTTTGTATGAGTATATGACAATGCAGCTACTCCGTGCCAACCTCGAAAACAACGTGGCTTATGTCCAAGAAGTTTACCAGTTACTCTCCGATATCGCCTCTGCATGGCAACAAATCGGTGCAAATGTGGATGAAAGATAATCAGGTGGACAATAAAAATCCTATCGATTTACAAGAAATATACCGTAATGTCTTAGTATTAAGTGAAAATTTAGTTGCCTTAGCGCAATCTGGGGAATGGGAGACTCTGGTCTCCCGCGAAACGGAGTATGTCCTTGCGGTGGAAAACCTCACCGCGTTAACGCAAGCGTTCGAAGAACAGCAGCCAATCACTGAGGAATTTATTCAGTTATTGCATAAAATTATTGAAAATGAACGTGTGACTAAAGAATATTTACAACAGCATTTAAATTTTTTAAGCAAAGAAATTAAGCAATTAGACCAAAAACGGGTGCTCAATAACAGCTATGGGCAATTTGATGAGCCCGACGCCCCGTTAGTCATTCGCCCTAGGGAATAAAATTTGTGTGTCAGGCCAACAAACCTGACACGCCTCTTCCAACGACTATTGCTGCTGTTTTAAACGTTGCTGTTTTTTCAGCTTTTTAAGCAGCATATTGCGTTTTAACGTGGATAAGTGGTCGAGGAACACTTTGCCGTGTAAGTGGTCAATTTCATGTTGCATCACGATGGCTAAAAACTCATCGCTATCCACCTCAAACGCCTTGCCGTGTCTATCAAACGCTTTCACTTTCACACGTAAGAAACGGTCGACATCCGCGTAGATTTCAGGCACTGACAAGCACCCTTCTTGGTAGCTGGTTTCCCCTTCGCTTTCGACGATTTCAGGGTTCACAAATACCATCGGTTGATCACGATTTTCCGAAATATCAATCACCATAATGGATTTGGTTTCTGCGATTTGCGTAGCAGCAAGGCCAATGCCGTTATCAGTGCTGTACATGGTATCGATTAAATCATCGATTAACGTTTGTACCGCGGCGAAATCCGTCACTGGGCTGCATTTAATGCGCAGTCTTTCATCGGGAATTTCAATAATTTCTCTTACTGCCATAATTTAAATCCTATGAATTCAGTCTTTATTCTTAATAATTGAATCTATTGCTCAGCCAAATTATCTAAACGAACAAAGTTGCATAAGCAAGCACCTCAACACCGCGCGTTAAACACGTTAAGGGGGGATAGGCTTGCGAGCCTTTCTTTCTAATGAATAGCCTAATAAATAAGTATGGAAAACATTATCAACTTTTTCATTTGCCAAAAATAGGCAAAAAATGACATTGTGATTTAACCTTACTCGCAACTTGACGGTTTTTTCGCCATAACGCCTGACCAAGCAATTTAAAATTTCGTGTAAAAACAAGGTACAATGCGGCTTGGCAGAAAAATACCATGTTATTTAACAAACTTCACCTAAAATGTGCAAAAAGTGTCATTTAGCAAATTAATCATTTCACAATTATCTATTTGTAGCCACTTGCCATCACTGATTTAAATAACACTGGCGTGAAACTACCCCACCACGAATATCCCGAGTAAACCGCCTTGTATAAGCGATTTTTCATTTTAGCCAAAAGCTCCTAGCATAAGGATGTCATTAAAATGATGACAAATAAAAATGGAATAAATAATTTATTATTGATAAGGAATTCAATATGAGAATAAATAACCGCGCCATTTCGCTTGCTTCAATACTGCTTGTCACTGTGTCTTGCTACTCACTAGCTAACCCCCTTCCTCCATCCCCTCCGGAACTTGAGAAAATCCAGTATGATTTAGGCCGCCTATCGAGTAATGAGCGAAACTTCCATGACCGAATGAATTACTTTGAGTCCCTTACCGATATAAATCGCAACAATATCAAAAAAATAAGCCACATCACCAAAAACCTGACTGCCGGCCAAGCTAATAATAAGAAAGACATTGAAAACCAGCTAAAAAACAGCAATAAAATGGCTGAGTTAAAATTGGAAGATGCAGCAAACCGAAGTCAAAACTACACCAACCTCAGTGTTGATAACCTTCGCCTTCAAAGCTTCGACAAAATGGATAAACTCAGTGATCAAGTTTATGGGGAAATTATTAATATCAACGACCAGCTGGATGAAAAAATTGTTCAGCTCGATAACCGCTATGAGCAGCAAGTTACGCAGCTAAAACATAAAATCAATAAATCCGCCAAACAAGCCAATTCAGGCATCGCCTCTGTCGCCGCCATGAGCAATATCCCCTATTCCTTAAATAGCCGCTTCAGTGCAGGGCTTGGTATTGGCCATTATAAAAACGGCAAAGCACTTGCCGCAGGGGCACAGTACCAAGTGAGAAAAAATGTGAACTTGCGTAGCTCTATCGCGTGGAATAATACCAATAGCCCAGTGATTGGAGCGGGCGTCGCTGTTGGCTGGTAACGCTGTGTAATCGCCGTGCTTTCTTCTGCCAAGTCTCAAAGCACGTTACGCGGCTAAATAAAATAGAGGATGCTGCTTATCTTGTACAATATGCGTGGTGCAATATGCCTAGCGTTATATGATTGTGCTAGCTTAGTGGCTTCTTCTATTTATTACATAAATGAATATATTCAGGGAGATAGAATATTGGGTAAATAAGCTATGCATAGCGAGAATTCCAATTCATTAAATAGATACATTTTCGTACTTTTTCTTTAAAAAACACAGGTAAACGTTTGCAGTTGATCTAGGTTGTGAATTCAGATAAATAACCGCAGATACAAATTGCAACATAAGGATCAGCTGGATACAATGCTCGCCTTTGTTTGCTCTCACCTTTATTGGCAATCCAAAATAATCGTGATTTATTAATATGTTAAAGCAAATTTCGTTAAGAAATGCGCTATAGCTATTTTAATTAGCCAAAAGCTGAATCGAGCCAACAAATTATGTATTTTTAAATAAGCATAACAATGCAGCACTGAGCAACCGTAAGCAGCAGCTGAAGGTTCTCTGAATTGATTAACTCTAATTTGAAGTCGCTATTGTGAAATTACTTTTTTGCCTTTCATTAACTACCGCAATTCTCTCAGGCCTATGGGCGTGGGTCGCTGATTTACTTGGCTTAATTGGCTGGGCTGGCTTTCTGGGCTGTACCGCATACTTTGCCTACCCGAAAGATGGCCTCAAAGGCCTAGGTATTACCGCACTGACTGTTAGCAGCGGCGTCGTATGGGGGTTAGTTATCTTACATAGCGGCAGCTATTTGCAAGATTTACCGAGTTTTATCGGTTATTTTGTCACAGGTTTTGTGGCCTTTTTTATGTGCATTCAAGCGAAAAAACAGTGGTTGTCATATATCCCCGGCACCTTTGTGGGTACCTGCACCATTTTTGCTGCACAAGGGGCGTGGCTGGTCACTATTCAATCATTACTGGTTGGTGTACTGTTTGGTTTTGCGATGAAGAAAAGCGGAATGTGGCTAGCACAAAAGTGATAAAAAAAGCCGCCTCTCGGCGGCATAAAAGAATAAATAAAACCAAGGGAATTTCAAACAGAACTGATATTACCTTAAATTTTCATAACGACAATATATAACATAATGATTTAATTGGTAATTAATTAGAATAACCACTAAGTAAGCTTACATAGCCAATCGAAGAAAATGAAATAAATATTGTTAATAAAATGATAAAAAATTGATATGAGATTCATTTTTTGATTAGGTAAGCTTATCTATCTGTATGAAATTTAATTACAACTGAAACCATTGTTTGTATGGTTAATTAAATTCAGATTTATCTGTACGCTTTATAGGTGTAAAAAAACAATCAGATTAGAATGCCTTAACTAAAACACTAGTAAGTTTCAATATGAAACGGCGTTATAGAAGACGAATATGTGTTATTTCTCATTTCCGAGTAGGAGGGGAAAATGCTAAATATAAAATAGTTAGTGAAAAAATAGGTCGTTTTTAGAGCGAACGCTATTTTTGCATTTTCAACCAAAAGTTTTGTTGGCAAATATTAAAAAATTCTTTTCTTTTTGGCCAAACATTCAGACCATTCTCTTGTACTAATTGCCAAATAATCCAACGTTCTGGGCATTGATTATCACAGTCAACCTGCTCTATTTCGATTTCCTCAGTACATGAAATCACAACGTCATCAGCAAATTGCCATTGACGGGTTTTGACTATCACTTCTGATAGTGGATCTTGCCATTTGTGGTCACTCAATAAAGTACAATTCTGGGCTGCTAAGGCTTGAGATATATAATGATAAAGCATGGTTGTTTCTGTCTATAAAGGGAAGTTTGGGGAGCTGACTATTTATCGCAAGTTAAGTGGTTAGGCGGTAGCTTTCATCAACCAAGGCAGTCAACTCAGCTGCACTCACTTCACTACTCAATTTAACCGTCACCCAATGCTCTTTATTCATATGATAAGCGGGGTAAATGCCTTTTTGTAACCGTAATGAACCAACTAATTCAGGCGGCACTTTAACATTCACAATATCAATTTTTTCCTCTCCGCCGTTTTCTATCACCTTTTTAGCGGCAATATCCATGATCACTGCAAACCATTTTGCATTATTGCCATGTTTGAAGGTCGCAAACGTCGGCGCTCTTGCCCATGGGTATTCTGGGTCAACACCATAATTATTTTGGATATACTCAATCAATTCATTTCGGTTCATCGTGGGTCCCCTGCGCGTCTTAGTGTGCATGATTATAAAGGGAATTTTATCGTGAACCTAATCAGGCTCACGATAATTTTAGTGAAGTTCAATGCGCTATTTTAAAATATGATCCGCCACCAAATAGCCCGAAATAGCATTAAGCCCCGCTCCCGGCCACGTCGCAGCACCGATCATCCACAGGTTTTTAATCGGTGTTTTATACCGAGAGTGCCCTGGGAAAGGCCTAAAAATATAGTTTTGGCTGATTTGATGACTCCCCGATACACTGTCACCATTCACCAAATTTCGGTTATGCCGCATTAAATCTGCGGGAGATAAAACCGCATAATCAAGGATATTCTGTTTGATATTTGGCGCGTAATCCGCAATTTTATCAATGACACGCTCGGCATAAGACTGCTTCATAGAACCCCAGTCCCCAATAGCAATTTCATTGCGGGAGTCTGCCGTTGGCGAAAATGGTAATGTCCTGACTTGTACCCACAGCGTTTCTTTCCCTTCTGGTGCGCGTGTTCGGTCACTTCGACTTTGCTGCCCGACCACCAGCATTGGGCTATCCGGTAAAATCCCTCGTTGAGCTTGGTCAAAGGTTGCAGAAATATCGTCTGTATAAGGGCCAATATGTACATAACCAAAGTTAGAGAAATCTTCCCCAGCATTCCATTCAAGGGGTTTATCCAATGCAAAGTGCAGCATCATCGTACCCGCACCATAACGGTAGCGTTTCGCTTTTTGGATATAACTGCTCGGTAAGTGTTGTTCTTTAATCAGTGAGTTAACGATTTGTGTTGGCGTAATATTGCCAATCACCGCTTTTTTTGCACCGAAGGTTTTCCCTGAAGCCGTTTTTACGCCAATCGCTTTGCCATTTTCGATGATGATTTCAGTGACGTCTCGTTGGGTCAGCACTTTCCCGCCATGGTTTTCAATAATTTTGGCAATACTGTGCATTAAATTCCCCACACCACCGCGGCTAATGGAAAGCCCATTAAGGTGATCGCTTAAGCTTTCTAAAAATGAAAATGTCGCCCCACCCGTCACATCAGGGCCATAATCAAGGTGAAAAGCCCAAGGAATAAACAGTGCTCGGGTTTTTGGATGCGTAAAATAGTCTTCTGAAAATTGACGAGTGGATTTAAGAATTAATTGCGCTAAATTAAGCGACTCCCCCATACCTAAGTTTCTAACCATAGAAAACAACTGCTTAGCTGCTTTAAATGAAGGTAATTCCATTTGCATTAAGGGTGCAAAATGCCCAACGGTTTTTTGAAAGTAACCAAGTAATTCCCAGAAGCTGTCTGCATCTTGCGAGGAGTATTTGCGGAACATCGCATCGGTTTTCTCGCGGTCTTGGTAAACACCTATCCCATCGCCATCTGGAAATACATTTGAATATGGGCGGTCACTGGTGACGATGTCAAAACCATTTTGATGTAGCTGGCTTTGGTATTCTTGGTAAAATGGTGAGCCTAAAAATAACCCAATATTGGTTGCGTACAAGTCATGGTGAAAACCGGGCTGGGTAATTTCAGCTGTGCGAGCCGCGCCGCCTATCGTACCTTCACTTTCTAATACAACAACTTTAAGTCCTTTGTGCGCAAGTTTTGCCCCTGCCACAAGGCCATTGTGACCACTGCCGATAATAACGACGTCATATTGTTCATCCATTATGTTCCCCTTAATTTTTATTGTTAGCTTGAGGCCAGACCCAAGTGTTAGTTTACATGTAAACCATTTAAGTTTAGATAATGAATTTGATAACTTAGATTATTTTCTACTCTTTATTTTTACAATTTATCTTATGCAATCTGTTTTTTGATTTATATCTTTATATTTCAATGGGATATAATATAATAATCATTTAACATACCACGTTAAACATGCCCTAATTTTCTTTTAAGAAACTCATTGCTGCTTTCCTTGCTATTGATAAGTATTTCTAACGAATAATCATATTCGATGTAGATAGTATAAAATTTAAGAAATACATTTTAATCGCAGTAATATTACTTTCACCAATATACTCTTACTGCGTTCAAATAATAAAACGATAAAATTAAATAAATCATACAAAAAACAACTTACACGTGTTTATTTATTGATAATACCGTTTTAATCATCATACAAAATAAAAAATCAGTATGTCGAAAATAATTAAAAACACTCTTAAAATAATAAAAACCATATTATTTACTCAACGATTTTTTTGAATCATCCACTTGTTAAAAGTCGTTTAAGCTAACCTTTGGGTAGATAAAAACTTAACAAAAAATATAAAAACCAATAAAAACAAAACATTAAACATCATCAATGATATGTAAAAATTTAATTACTCACCATTAATTCAACAGTACTCACACCAGATAAATTAATGATATATTGTATCAATCAATTAACGATTAATGCGATAGAACTACACATTGGAATAATATAGTGTTATAACACACCGTATTAATTTAGTTGGTAGCTGACTAAAAAAAATCAAACATGCCAAGTTGCTAAATATCACTACAATGAAATTTTATATACATACATGGTGGAATAACCGATGACAGATCTTATTTTGGGGGGAACCGTTTTTATACCTGGGATCATACTCATATTTTTTTTAGGGTTCTTTTCATGGTTAATCTTTAGGACTACTTATATAAATTTAATGAGCAAATATGAATATGCAGGTAATCTGTTTGATATCTCTATGTTGTTTTTATGTATTTTATGCATACACTTCGTTATTAATTCGTAGTTGGTAAAAATGAATATCAGAAAATATTTAATCATCGTTCTCTCTTTGTTCATCATTATTTCCTCTATTTATTTACTCTGGAACCATTATGCATTAAGCCCATGGACCCGTGATGGCCGGATAAGAGCTGAGATCAACCAAGTAACCGCTGAGGTTTCAGGTAAAATTGATAATCTTTTAATCATTGATAACCAAGAAGTTAAAAAAGGTGATTTGTTATTAATTATAGACCCGACAGATTATGAGATTAAAGTTCGCCAATCTGAACTCGAACTCAACGAACTGATTATTCAACATAACTTTGCAAAAAACCAATTAGCTAGACGTACAAAACTAAACCAAGTCGCCATTTCAAAAGAAGAGCTTGAAGATGCTCAGTCTCGGTTAGCAAGTCTGACTCAAAAGATAGAGTTGGCGAAAGTAAAGATAAATAAAGCAAAGATTGATCTTTCAAGAACGCAAATATTCTCTCCCGTAAATGGCTTTATCACGAACTTAAACCTTAGAACAGGCAATTATATTAATGCAGGTTCACCGTTGTTCGCTATTGTAGATAAAGACTCCTACTATGTTATCGCCTATTTGGAAGAAACTAAAATGACAAATGTGGTTATAGGGGATAATGCAAAAATACAGCTATATGGCAATAACAATGAATTAAGTGGAAAAGTACAAAGCATCGGCCGAGCAATCGATGATAATAACTCATCAACAGGTAACCAATTATTAGAGAATGTGCAACCCAACTACCCGTGGGTTAGGCTAGCGCAACGTGTGCCAGTCAAAATATCGCTGCAAAATAACCAAAATATATCCTTGATCCCAGGAACGACTTGCACTGTATTTATTGAAGAGTAAGCAATGAAATTAAACTGGTTATTTGCAATCAAGTATACATTAGCTATTTTACTTGCTTGGTTTTTATCCTCTTATTTTGGCTTTGATAAGCCATATTGGTCGATGATGACCGTTGCTATTATTGGCTATCCAGATCCATCACTAAGCTTAGCTAAAATGGCAGCAAGGTTATCAGGTAGCGTTATTGGGGTTATTGCTGTTACACTCATTGCCAATATCAGTATCAACGATCATTGGATTTTTACTGCATTAATCATTATTTGGCTATCGATATGTCTTTTTATGACATTAATTTCGCGTTATATGATGCCATATATGTTTTCGTTATCGGGTTACACCTCTGCAATCATTGCTTTCGGAACATCAGTATTCCCATTGCCAATGACAATTTTTAACTTATCTCAAGAACGGTTAATGGAAGTGACCATTGGGATTATCGTGTACACTTTTATAACCTACCTACTACCTAATCAATCGAATATACCTCAAACAAAATTAATCGATAAAAAAATAAAAACAGAAAAAAAACAGTTATTATCAAACTTGTTTAAACACCAAAATGATAAAATTCATACAAGCTTAAAAACTGTACTGGAAAGTAGCATTAGCTTTGATGAAACAAGCCAATATGAAAGCCATTTTTTATCGTTTAAAACAGCAAAGCGTAAAGCAAAACAGTTACCTATGCTGATCGTTTTTTCCATCATGGGCATGGTTGATAAACACTTTTTAAAATACACTAGCTACAAACAATTTTTAGACTTTAAAAACCAAGAACGTGATTTAACTGATAACAGCTTTTATTATTTTTTTGATTGGAAAGATGCTTTTTTAAATACACTTAGGCTAGTGATCAGCCTGGTTATTAGCGTCTTATTTTGGCTAAACACAGGCTGGGAATATGGTTATATACTCCCTGTATTAGTGAGTATTTCATTTACATTTGGGGTGACTATCCCCAATGCCAATAAACTCGCCTTTATTATATTAGTCGTTGCCATTCTAGTGATTATTGTCAGCTATATATTGAAGTTTTACTTTTTAATTCAAGCATCTAGTTATGCTCAAGCTGTAATGATCATGGCACCAATATTTTTAATTCTTGGTGTTTTAAAATCCGTAGGTAAACTCGCCTTTTTGCTTTCTCATGTCGTATGCATTTCTATGATATTTCTCATTAATTTCACCAATCCAATGGATTTTGATTTTTCTTACTTTGCTAACACTTCAATTGCACTTATTTTTTCCATTATCATTGTGATATTGATGCTATATATCATTCCACTGAGTAGTGCTCAGCAAATCGAGTCACGTAAAATGAATTTTATGTTGCAAAAAATTAGCAGCATGACATCTAAAGACCTTAATTCAGATAAATTAAAAAATACGATACTATTGAATATTAGTGCTATTTCTAACCCTAAGCACATGAATAAACTTTATGTTTTATTGTCCTTAATTAGTCTCTACCAACTAGCTAAGTCACATGACGCTAAAGATGAAATTTTTTATCTCATTCATAGTGTCTCTGTAGGCAAAGATAAGAGTGTGATTCTTTCCTCAGTAAATTTAGCCGATAAATCAAACTCTGACATTAGCTTAAAATATAGCCATAATATTCTTAATTTCTTGCTCTAATTATAAACGAGGTGGACATGTTTGAATTATTAACTGCAATTGGGATTGGGCTCGCGGTATTATTGCCCTTGTCTAATCCATTAACAACTGTTGCATTATTTCTCGGCTTATCGGGTGGAATGACGATTGATGCTCGTAAGAAAACCATAAATACAACGCCTATTTATGTTTTTTTTATTATGCTTGTTTCATGGTATTCAGGCCAAGCCATTATGAATACGTTTGGTGTCAGTATTCCAGGGCTAAGGATCGCAGGCGGTTTTATTGTCGCTTACATTGGCTTTAGAATGCTATTCCCAGCTGTTGAAGCCAATAAAAACAGTGATGAAGAAAAGATATTGGATAATACCTCTAGCATTGCTTTCGTTCCTTTAGCGATGCCAAGTACTGCGGGGCCAGGAACAATTGCAATGATCATCAGTATGGCCTCATCTGTCATCACGAATGAAAGTGAATACCCTCATTGGGTTGTTTTAGTTGCCCCACCATTAGTTTTTTTCTTATTTTCCATTATTCTTTGGGCCTGTTTGAAAAGCTCAAATATGATCATGAAATTTTTTGGGACAAGTGGTATCGATGCAATATCAAGAATAATGGGATTTTTATTAGTTTGTATGGGAGTGCAGTTTATTATCACAGGAATTGGTGAATTAACCCGATCGGGCTTCTTTTATTAACTATTTTCCTATAACCATCATTAAACTAAGGTAAAATTAAAAGGACTGAGCCCTGTCATATACAGAATTCAGTCCTTAAAGGCAGATTAAATTATTGTCTAGTTTTATGGCCTCAGTTCACTTTTTAGGGAGCCTACCATTTGATTTACTTAAATCCCTAATGCCAAGACATTAATGACTAACAAGCAAAAACTTACAATAACTATAATGCCAATAAACATCACTTTCATGTGAATTAACTCATCATAGGTGTTGACTCAGTTAACTGTAGCCTATGAATGAGATAATTCCTAGCTCGATGACAATAATGCTTATAATAAATGCATTTAGTTAGCCTTATATACAACAAAACCTCGCAGAGCGAGGTTTTGAATAATATTCTAACTGGCTATTAATAAGCCTAAGGTTTTATCGCCCTTTGATATAAGGGTGAATAATTAAACCTAAATAGATTTTATTAATTATTACAGTGCAATTACGTTTGCAGCAGCTGGGCCTTTAGCGCCATTTTCGATAGAAAATGAAACTTGTTGGCCTTCAGCTAAAGATTTGAAGCTATCGCTCTGGATTGCAGAAAAGTGAACAAACACATCTTTGCTGCCATCAGCAGGAGTAATAAAACCAAAACCTTTATCATCGTTAAACCATTTTACTGAACCAGTCATTGTATTAGACATAGAATTTCCTTTAATTTTTTAGATTTGCCATAAGGCACATTTTTGTTTGGTTGTTTATTGGTACTTATGGAATTAATTAGAAGGAATTCGCAATGAAGGGGTATCTGAGATAACGCTTAATGGTGAACAACTTTAAACTGACTAGCATAAATAGGCCTGTACTTCCAAACCAGTGAGAGTATTAAGCCACACATAAAACATAATTGCAATTTTATTTTACGCCCTGACACAAAATTATGCATAATTCTCTCAAAATCACACTGAGTAAATCGCCATTTAGCCCCCAATTTGAGACATAAAAAAACCCGCCAAATCTGGCGGGTTAATATTGTTAACATTATGATTTTACATCTTTATTTTCAATCGCGATGACTTGCTCTTTTTCTTCCTCTGGAATTTCATATTCAATATTTAATGCTAATAACCCACCCGATAATTCAGCAGATTCAATTTTTGCATTTTTACCTAAATTGAATTCAAGGGAGAACTTGTTTTGCGTGATCCCTTTGTGGATCCATTTTTCTGAATCATTGTTTAATTCAGTGGATTGCTCACCTTGTATACACAATTTCCCACCTTTCATGGATACCGTTAAATCATCTTCCTTATAACCTGGCACACTCACCGTTAATTGATAGTGTGTATCATCTATTTGTTTTAAATTATAAGGATGCTCTGAAGTTAACGGGCGATTACCTGTTAATTGACTAAACAATCTATCTATTTGGTCAAATCTGTTTGAAAGCAAGTTATCCGATAATGCAGGGAATAATGAAAAAGATCGAATGTTAGACATAAACGCTCCTTCAATATTGTATATCGCAAACTAAACGCACATAACCTATGCACCATTCATCATAAACCTAGTGTGGAGTAACTCTTTACCTTGGTGCGTTATTTATATAAGGCTCACAGCGAATATTTCAAGTGCTCTATAGCACTTTTTTTCAATTTTTTATTGGTAGGTTTTAAGTATTAATTGGAAGATAAAATAGGCATATTGGATATTATTTGCAGGTTATCCCAATGCCTTTATGTATCTCCATCATTTTTGTGTCACATTTTCGGCACAGCTCGTCACACCATCAATGATGGCTAAAGTGACCCCCTAGGATGTGCACTCTTCTGTTTATTGGGATATCAAAACCTTTATCTGATTGAATAACCACCCAGCCCAAGGACGGGCTAGATTATTTATACATTGCTTCATTTATCGTGCCAGACACATTGTCTAGGTCAATACAATTGAATGTTAGGGTTCTATCCTCCAAAAACACTCTAATGGAATATATCTTCTCCATTGAAGCGCCTACTTCCTGTGGATATCCAGCATACGGTGCTAATTGTTCTTTTTGCCACTTTTTGCAAGACTTGAAGTCGCCTAGCTCTTTCACTTTTACAAGTTGCTTATAAGGCCTTACTACTTCAGGCTTTTTATTGTTATCTAGCATTGTTTGTAGCTCATCTAAGCTGTATGTAGTAGCCATTGCCACCTGTGGAAAATACACAAGTAACATAACCGCTAGTACTCTTTTCATCTCACCACCCCACCAATTAGTTTCAGTAATGTTAGCTTAGCGAGAGTGCAAATTGAAGCAAAGCTGGCTATTACATAAGTATTGCCTATAAATTCACATGCAAGTAACTTAAACAAAGGTAATAGCGTGCCAGACTAGGATGAGTTATGGATATAAAAATAGGACAGCCACTTGATATTTCATTTGAAACCATTGGGTTTGAGGATAAATATGGCTCGGTTGAATTCAAAATAACGATAATAACGAGTGGATTCGATTATTACCAATCGATGAGCCTAAATACATGGTTATCATATTGTGATATTGATGAGTTCATCAAAAATTTGAGTGAAAAGAAAGAGTCAAAACTAACTGATTTAGGTGAGGATTTTAATCTAATAATTAACTCAAGTGAAAATTATATCGAATGGTCTCACGTAGAACATCGATATTCAGAAAATATATTTTCAACATTTAAAGTCAGAAGAGAGCTTAATGATTTTTACCCTAACATTGTAGAAGCATTTAAGGATTACCCTAGGTGGTGGGGTAAATAACTACAAGCAAACAAAAAACCTGCCAAAGCAGGTTATTCATTAGGCGTACTCGCTCAGGCTTGAACTGACAGGTTTTGTGGATAGAACACAACTATGCCTGACAGTCTGGCTTAAGCGAGGAGCGGAAGTTCATGACCTTCCACCTCGCAAAATACAAGTCTTCATGCGATGGTACACTTAAATATCCAATCTTTGACCAAAGCAAAGATAATCTCCATTATCAAATAACATTACTTCTACATGGTCTTTTCTATCACCAATATGACAATATAGTCCTTTGTAATCTATCCCATCATAAGTGACATTTACTTGTCCAAACTTCACGATTGGATATGAAATAGCCCAAGTCCCATCGAGCCTTTCAATGTTTTCGATGTCATGAATGATCAGCGATTGAGATATTGGCTTGTTGATGTTTCTAATGTCATACAAATCCTGCATAAATGAATCAAGAGTTCTATATTCCATTTTATTTAGATGTTTAGCGATTGTGCAGATTAAAAAAATATCTAAGGGAATAGAACTTGTTAAACTACTTAAGTCATCATAAAGGGCTTTCACCAAATTTAAGTCCGGAAATGAGTCATATTTTTTCCACATTTCGAATAATATTTCTTTTAAATCCATTTTCTCAAAATGCACATAACTCTGCCTCAGAATAGGTGCTTGGCTAAGCATTTCTTTGATTTTCGGTATGTGCACATTTGGATTGAATTGGTGATTATTGAAATAATCTGACTCTCTGAATTTTTTTGGCACACTCAAAGCATAACTCTCTGCATTTAAGTTCCAATTCAATATGTCATCGTGAAAAAAAACATAGCAATAATTATTGAAGTCATCATCGATTTTCAGATAGATGAAGCATATGAAGTTTGACACTATATATTGGGAGGGAATAGTGACATTGCTGCTACTGGTAGTTACATTCCGGCCCTTAGATTGGATAATTATCTGCTTTGCAAGATGTTTGTTTATTGGATTCAATAAAACAAGGTCTGAACCATTTTCGTCATAATTTGGTTTAAGAAACTTGATACTAGCATGGCTAAGTATTGTTTTTATATGATCTTCTGCCAAGTGTTCTAAAGGTTTATTGTCCATAATAACTCCAGTATTTTTTAAAACCACCCCACACCTAAGGACGTTGTATTAATTTTTTCACGATTAATGTTTTTATTTCGAGTGAGTAACCTATACCAATTTACCCGTTTTGGTAAAGAACATTATCTTACTCGACTGGTTTGATGAACCAAATTTTACACATGAGCGCAGTTTTCAGCTTGGTTTCTTTCAGATTAAGCGACCAAAACAGTTTTCACTCAGCCTGTGCACGCAGCGGACAACATAGGTGACCATTAGATCTGCTGCGAGCGAAAAGCTGAAGTTAGAAATTGTGACTTACTCCTAGTTGAACCCCCAATGTTGGTAGTCTCTTTATCTGAAACATTATAGTATTCCCATGAAGACTAGTTTTTCTACTAACCGAGCAAAAGCCAACACTCATCTGCCTGGCGATAATCCACATGTATGGGTGTAATTAATCAAGGAAATTAACTGCTATGACTGATAAGTTTGTTAGTAAAATTATTAAGGGAAAAATCAAACCACCAATACGTGCTGATTTCAATCTTGAAAAATGGAATGGAGAGTGGGCTAAGGTTGAGGCAAACGCTTCAGCGAGAGATAAAAAAATCTATACGATGGGCATAATTATAGATGATGTGCTGAGAAATATTAGAGAAAAACTAGTTGATTTATATGGTCGCACACCAAAAACAAATTATGAAAAGCTGATGATATCGTATATTGCAAGTTCCAATAGGACTTCAGCCGTTGCGCTTAAACTTGCAAAAGTAACACCAGCGACACATGCTAATGACATAATGCTGAAAACAGATAGGATAGGAAATAAACATAGCTTAGGAGAGATCGTTCATGGAGCTGTTGATGGTTTTCAGCTCGCGATAAGAGAATGCATAAAATGCATTGAGAATAATAATCAAATAAAAAAATCTGCTGAACCAATAGATGAAATGATTTTTATCCAGAACGAAAGTTCGTTATCTCAGTTATATAATACTTACATCCATCTTTGGCAATGTGTTTTATGGAGTGATTATAATGTAGTAGAGATTGATGCTAAAAATAAAACATTCAGAATTGAACAACCAAATACACCTTTTGAAATTGCATTTAATAATAGCAGCCAACGAAAAGAACGCCTTTCAGCCCAAATGACACTTATAGCTTCTCAAGCTAATATATATCTATTTTTTAATAATGATAAATATATTTTTATTACTCAGGGAAATAAAAAAAGAGTGGCAAAAGTTGCATCTATTAGTAAAGCAACCAGGGAATTAAAAATAATAAACGCACAATGGAGGATGGCTGAGTTTGATCTTGAAGACCACTTTCCTAGAGAGTGGTTAAATAACGATTTTGGTAAAGGTTTTTGTTTATCAGAAGTGTTGAATGTAATGAGATTATTGATGCTCATAGCTAATATTGAGACTGAAAAATATCCAGAAGATGATAGTGTATTTAATGTTAATAAATTAAGAGAATTTTGTCCAACCGTTCAAGCAAGCTCATTAGAACATGCCTTGTGCGAAGCAACTGACATTAACGTGGTTAAGGTTAGTAAGATTCTTGATTTTCTAACATTCAATTCTTCTCCAACTGGAGATATTTGGTGTCAGCCATTGGTGAAATTAAAGAAAAATAAATATGCATTATTAACTAGTGCATTAAACGCACCAGTGATATTTAGGCTCTTCGAGCGTTGGGCTAATCTTTTTAATATTGATCTTAGTAAAAAAGGAACAACATACGAAATAAAGGTTTTGAGTGAAATAAATAATGCACTCGGAAAAAATGAATTTATAACTGACTATGACAATGCAATATCTAGAAGAATTAAGGTAAAGGCAGGCGAAGAAGAAATTGATTTATTAGCAAGAATCGATGATTTGATTTTGATTGGTGAAGCAAAATCTATAGTTACAACTGATTCGGAAATATCCAAGTATCGAACTTCTGAAATACTTCAACATGCAGGAGAGCAGGTCGTAAGAAAAACAAAGTTTTTAAAAGAAAATTTACAAGATATTTTTGAGCTATTGAATTGGAGTTATGATGAGAATAAAAATTATAAATTTTCAGGCTTTATCATTAACAGTAGTCGTATATTTATTGGGCATGAATTTAATTCAATCCCTGTAGCTGATGAAAAAATACTTCAGGCTTATTTTGATTCAAATAAAATAAATCTTTTGACCGTGGGCTCACAAGATAAGATAAAAACTATCGCTTGGTATAGACTGTATAACGACATCAATGAATTAAAAGATAATTTCAATAAATATATTTTATCCCCACCACAATTGCATGCTAATACTAATAATTATGAGTATAACGAAATAATTTTACCATATATTAATTATGACTCTTATAAGATTTCAAAAAAATATCTTGTATCTAAACCAAGTAGTCTACTAGCCCCCATTGAACAGGAACATAGTTTCCCGGTGATCAAATCAGCAGATTATGAGGTAGAGGTTAAGTCTATTAACGTGAGTATTTGATTTTTTTAGATATACTGAATGATATTGTACTAGCGATGTAACTAACAACGCATATCATCACTATTTTCCCCTAAGATGAAACGCCTGTTGTTGGCATAGGGCTGATAAACAGCCCTGATAGATTTATACTTCAATTGACTCAGAAATTTCCAATGCATCATCGACTTCAATACCGAGGTAACGAACCGTGCTTTCCAGTTTTTTATGTCCTAGTAATAACTGAATTACACGAAGATTCTTTGTTTTCTGGTAGATCAGGTATGGCTTAGTTCTGCGCATAGAATGTGTGCTGTACAACGAATTATCAAGGCCTAACTTTTCAATCCAACCATGAAAAATACGATTGTATTGTCTAGTAGAAATATGTTGAGCAGAACCGACTCGGGATTGGAAAATATAGTCCGCACTATGTAAGTGAGCCATTCTTTTCCATGCAGCAACTGAATCTTGAGTTCCCTTAGTCAGCTCAAATTGGACAGGACTACCCGTCTTTTGTTGCAACACAGTTGCTCTGCTGGAGACTGCACCGCCATATGCAACATCTGACACTCTCAACTTAACGAGATCACAGCCCCGAAGCTTGCTATCCAACAAGACACCACTAAAAATAAAGTAGAAAGTCGTGAAGAAATAAAACCAGAGCCGCCTAGCGAAACAGAGCGTTTAGTCGAGAGTTTTTTCAAGAAAAAATGGCTACTTATCACCTCAGCATCTTTTGTGCTTATACTCTTTGTCGCCTCAGTATTCTTTGTGAAAGTAATTGCTGTATGACTATTTTTAGCATAGAGCTCTAGACCAGCAATGCCTCATATTCGTATTTTCTTTTCCGTTTTTTCTTACACTTAATTCATGTGAAAATTGGCTAATCATCCATGCTGATAGTGTATTCAAACTATTGCTTCGTTTTATTTTACCCCTGAACTGGGGTATTTTTATTCTCAACTCTCACCTATTTGTTGATATTTACAATTAATTAGCTTACTTATGTAAAACTCGAATTAATTCTGCATTTATTTAAATAGAGCTCTCGTGATTAGATGAAAATATTTTATGTGTCCTTCGCATCTATGGGTTCATGATGTTTATGGCGCTTGGATGCCTGAGAACGACCAAGTCCAAATTTCTTTATTAAACCAAAGATTGAGTAATAATGTCCCCTATGTGTCCCCAAATGGAATTGAAATTAACAATACTCGTTTTAATTCAAATAGATAACCATATCACACTGGCATTGACATAATTTCTTGATATGCCGCCACTAACTTATTACGGACTTGAATCCCCATTTGCAGGCTTAAACTGGCTTTTTGCATATCCACCATCACATCATTTAGGGAGATATCCTGCTTCCCAAGGGTGAAATTTTCAATTTGCTTCGCCGAGTCATTACGCGTTTTATTGATTTGGTTAACGGATGCAACAAGATGATCCGCAAAGCCTACAGGCTCGATAGCAGGTTTTATTGGGTTAGTCGCTTGTGTCGCCACCACATTTAATTGTGAAATAACCCCTTCAATGGCTTGAACTGTCATGATGATCTCTTTTCAATATAGTGAATATGTACCGCTAATTCATTCGTCGAGCTTACCCTATCACACCCTTTTCAACTTGAAGCCGATAAATAACACCAAAATTATAGGCTGATTCCGTCATTAGATTGCCCCAAGACAAGAAATAATAGCAAAGTGAAAAAGTGACGTTACGAAGAGGGAAATAACATTGTTTCACCAAAAGTATTTTCATCCGTCTAGTAGTCTGCCAAGCAGGGAATATTTATGAGTGCCGCATCTAAAGACACAGGAGAGGCTAAAAAAGGGTTTGCCTCAATGGTTGACCGCATTAAAGCCGATCCTAAAATACCGTTAATGATTGCAGCTGCTGCTGCCGTCGCAATTATCGTTGCCCTCCTTCTCTGGTTACGTAGCCCCGACTACCGTGTCCTGCTTAGCAACCTAAGTGCTAAGGATGGTGGGGACATTGTTGGTCAGCTAACGCAGATGAACGTCCCTTATCAAATCGCTGATAATGGTAGCGCCATTTTAGTTCCAGCCGATAAAGTGCATGAGTTGCGCTTAAAACTGGCTCAGTCAGGCTTACCCAAAGGGGGTAACACGGGTTTCGAGCTGTTAGATAAAGAACAGTTTGGTATTAGCCAATTTAGTGAGCAAATTAACTACCAGCGCGCACTGGAAGGTGAGTTATCGCGCACGATTGAGTCACTCAGCCCTGTACAAAGCGCTCGGGTACATTTAGCTATCCCTAAACCGACTTTGTTTGTGCGTGAGCAAAAATTGCCGACTGCATCAGTCACGGTGGGCTTATTGCCGGGCAGAATGCTTGATGAAGGGCAAATTAGTGCCATTGTCCATATGGTGTCGAGCAGTGTCACAGGCCTGACGGCGACGAATGTCATTATTGTTGACCAAGCGGGTCGCTTACTCACCAATAACGATAACAGCCAACAATCCGCCAACAGTGCGCAAATTAAAATGACCAAAGAGATGGAATCCCATCTTAAACAGCGCATTGAAGATATTCTTTCCCCATTAGTGGGCCGTGCCAATATTCATGCACAAGTCACCGCGCAAATGGATTTCTCCAAGGTTGAACAAACCTCGGAAGAATATAAGCCGAACCAAACAGCAGATAGCGCCGCTATTCGTTCCCGCCAAAACAGCCAAAGTATGCAAAATAACAATGGCGGAACAGGTGGCGTACCGGGTGCGTTATCAAACCAACCTGTTAGCGCACCAAATGCGCCAATTGAAACGAATAAAGATAATAAAGACGCACAGCAAACCACCAATAACCGCAATAACACGACTAACTCGCAAAGCGATGAAACCACCAATTACGAGGTGGATCGCAAAATTAGTCACACTCAACGGCAAATTGGCGTAGTTGATAGGCTCTCGGTCGCAGTTATCGTCAATTACCATTCACAAGAAGGTGAAAACGGCGCAGAAATGAAGCCGTTGCCACCGGAAATGATGCAACAAATTGAAGCATTAACCCGTGAAGCCATGGGCTACTCCACCGCGCGTGGTGACTCGTTAAATATAACTAACTCGTTATTTACGAATGATACGCCAATTGAAGTTGAACCGTCGTTACTGGAGAGCCCGCAGTTTATCGCCCAGTTACTGGATTACGGCAAAATTCTGCTGATTGCCCTAATTGCTTGGTTTATGTGGCGTTTTGGTATCAAACCACAATGGGTTAAATACCGTAAAACGCAGCAAGCGCAAACGGATGCCGAAATGTTTGTGGCAACTCAGATGAAAACACCACTTGTGGTGGACGAAGAAATTAACGAAGACATGGATGAGCAAACACGCCGCCGTCTGACTCGTCAACGTGTTAGCGCTGAAATTCAAAGTCAACGTATTCGCGAAATGGCTGAAAAAGACCCACAAATCGTGGCAATGGTTATCCGTCAGTGGTTAGGAAAAGCGTAATGAGTTTAAGTGGAACAGAAAAAAGCGCCGTGATGTTAATGACACTCGGCGAAGATCAGGCGGCAGAAGTGTTTAAGCACCTGAATCCAAAAGAAGTTCAGCAACTGAGTATGGCGGTGTCTAACATGCGCCAGATCTCCAATAACGAACTGGCGGAAGTTCTCACCGAGTTTGAAGAGTCGGCAATTCAATTTGCGGCGCTGAACATTAATACCAATGACTACCTGCGCTCTGTTCTTATTAAAGCGCTGGGTGAAGAGCGTGCGGCAAGCCTGCTTGAGGATATCTTTGAAAAACAAGAGACTACCTCTGGTATCGAAAGCCTCAACTACATGGAGCCACAAACCGTTGCCGATATTATCCGTGATGAGCATCCACAGATTATCGCCACCATTTTGGTTCACTTAAAACGCAACCTTGCAGCCGATGTGTTGGAACTGTTCGAAGAGCGTCAACGCAATGACATTATGCTGCGTATCGCGACATTCGGTGGCGTACAGCCTGCGGCACTCGCCGAACTAACCGAAGTGTTAAACAATTTGCTGGATGGCCAAAACCTCAAACGCAGCAAAATGGGTGGCATAAGAACTGCGGCAGAAATTATCAACCTGATGAAGAGCCAGCAAGAGGAAAGCGTTATCGATGCGATGCGTGATTACGACGGTGAATTGGCGCAGCGCATCATTGATGAAATGTTCCTGTTCGAAAACCTTATCGAGGTGGACAACCGCAGTATTCAACGTATTTTGCAAGAAGTGTCTACCGACTCGCTGGTTATTGCCCTCAAAGGCAGCAACCAAGCTCTGCGCGACCACTTCCTCAACAATATGGCAGCACGTGCGGCGGAAATTGTTCGCGACGATTTGGAATCTCGCTCGCCAGTGCGTATGTCTCAAGTGGAAAACGAACAAAAAGCTATCCTGCTGGTTGTTCGCCGCTTAGTCGAGAAAGGCGAAATCGCCATCGGTGGTGGAGACGACGTGTATGTCTAAAACAAAACCGGCCCATGACCAATGGCAGCCTTGGAAATTACGTGAACTTAATCAATGGGAGCTGAACTCATCCGCTATTCCATCATTAAGTGACGTCCCAGAGCCCGATGCACCCAAAGTGCCGTGCCTTGAGCCCAAAGAAGTGTTAGAGCAAATAAACCTGCTCGATAACATTAAAGAAGATGCCCAGCGTACTGGGTATCAACAAGGTCATGAAAAAGGCCAAAAAGACGGTTATCAAGCCGGGTTTGAGCAAGGCTTACGGGCGGGCGAAGAGCAAGGGCGTGAGCAAGCACTCGCTTTACAGCAACCCGTTATTGAAACGTGGCAGAAATTATTGTCGGAGTTTAATTACTCCCTCGATACCTTCGATACCGTGGTAACCACCAAATTATTACAGATTGCCTTAACGGCGGCTAAGCAAGTGCTTGGGCAGTCTACAGTATGTGACGGTACCGCACTACTCGAAGAGATCAGTAATCTCTTACAGCAAAAGCCCATTTTCACTGGGCAGCCTGAGTTACACGTCAACCCGAATCACGTTGAGTTAATTGAGCAACATCTTGGCTCGTTACTAAGCCTGCATGGGTGGCGCTTAGTGGCTGACCCGAAACTGCACTTAGGTGGCTGCCGTGTGGTCGCTGAAGACGGTGAAATCGATATGACTGTTGCGACACGTTGGCAAGAATTGTGCCGTTTATACGCACCGGAGAGCCTTTCATGACCGCACGTTTGGGACGCTGGATTGCCTCGCTTGACGATTTAGGATCGCGAATGAAAGGGATCCCGATGGTGCGCCGTTATGGCCGTTTAACCAAAATTACGGGGTTAGTTATGGAAGCCGAGGGGATAAAAATGCCTCTCGGTGCCACCTGTTTTATTGAGCGTTCCATTAATGGCGGCACGGATGAAGTGGTTTGCGAAGTGGTGGGGTTTAACGGCCCACGCATGCTCCTGATGCCACTCGCCGATCTCGAAGGGATTGCTCCCGGTGCCCGTGTGTATGCGCAATCAACGGGTGACGATGGCCAAACCAGCCGCTTACTACCGATTGGTAATGAATTGCTGGGCCGCGTATTGGATGCCCAAGGCACGCCCCTTGATGGTAAAGGCCCTTTAGAAGTGAAAACCCGAGCACCGCTCATCACGCCACCGATCAACCCGCTAGAGCGTACGCCAATTAGCAGCGTGCTGGATGTCGGTGTTCGTGCAATTAATGCCTTACTCACCGTTGGGCGCGGGCAGCGTATGGGCCTGTTTGCAGGTTCTGGTGTGGGGAAAAGTGTGCTGCTAGGTATGATGGCGCGGTTTACGCAAGCCGATATTATCGTGGTTGGCTTAATTGGTGAACGGGGACGTGAAGTTAAAGACTTTATCGAAAATATTTTAGGCGCAGAAGGCTTAAAACGCGCAGTTGTGGTTGCCGCACCTGCGGATGTTTCGCCGCTTTTGCGTATGCAAGGTGCCTCTTATGCTACGCGTATTGCCGAGTACTTTCGCGACCAAGGCCTTAGCGTATTGCTGATTATGGACTCACTCACCCGTTATAGTATGGCACAACGTGAGATTGCCCTTGCTGTAGGTGAGCCCCCTGCAACAAAAGGCTACCCACCGTCTGTTTTCGCTAAATTACCTGCGCTCGTTGAACGTGCGGGTAACGGTAAAAATGGCGGTTCGATCACTGCGTTTTACACGGTATTGACCGAGGGGGATGACCAGCAAGACCCAATAGCAGACTCTGCTCGCGCTATTCTTGATGGCCACATTGTGCTTTCACGCTCTTTAGCCGAGTCTGGGCACTACCCTGCTATTGATATCGAAGCCTCTATAAGCCGTGCGATGACCGAATTAATTCCGAAGGAACACTATCGGAAGATTCAGCGGTTTAAACAATTAACATCAAGCTACCAGCGTAACCGCGATTTAATCAACGTGGGGGCGTATGCCATGGGGAGCGACCCTATGTTGGATACTGCTATTCAGTATTACCCACGGATGTCGAAATTTTTGCAGCAAGATATTGATGAGCGTTGTGACTATCAAACTGCTTGCGAACAACTCATGCATGTTGTTCCCAACGAGTAATGAGGGGATAAATGGCCAAAAACAATGCGTTGGCAACTTTGCTCAGTTTAGCTGAGGAAGCCTCTGAAGAGGCCGCAAAAGTGTTAGCTCAAGTGCGCCAAACACATACGCAAATGGCGCAACAACTGAGCATGTTGGAAAACTACCAATCTGAATACCGACAGAAACTAAACCAAACGCTACACAGCGGTATGGCATCGGATAAGTGGCAGAATTACCAACAGTTTTTGGTCACATTAGAACTGACCATCGAACAACAGCAGCAACAACTTAATGTATGGGAACAACGAGTTAACGATGCCAACCGCCATTGGCAAGAAAAACAGCAACGCGTCAATGCATTCGATACCTTAATTCAACGCGCTGAACACACTGAATACCAACGTCAAAATCGCTTAGAGCAAAAGCAAATGGATGAATTTGCTCAACGCGCGACTTTACGGAGACCACAATAGATGGACATCAACGCTAACAGCGTGCCAACACCTGCGCCTGCCAAAAACAGTAACGCGCAGCAACATGGATCACGTATTGATGAAGACCAAGCCCCAGCCCTGCCTTTTCAAGCAGTGCTGGATAACCAGCAGCCTACGCCTAAAGAAAGCACGGCGACCTCACCTATTGACGAAAAATCAGTCAATAAAGAGATTGTTGATAACAAGCTGGCTGGGGTGAATGAAAAAGCCGCTGAGCCCGCCAGTGGCGTGCAAAAAAGTGCTGAAAACACCATCGAACAGTTGAATTTTAGCCGTAATTTGCGCCCAGATAGCGTACAAACCGCATTGAATGCCGATTTATTAACGGGCAAAGAAGCCAATGAACAATCTTGGCTCAATAACTTAAAACAATCATTAAGCAATCAACCCCAATTAATGGGTAAACCGTTGGCAGCGCCAGAAACGCATCCCACTCTTGGGGCATTTACCCAACGCATGCAGCAACTTAACCAAGGTACTCATGAAGTGCTACCTGATGATGGCAAGCACCTCGAAGGCTCGCAATTGCAATTAGCCGGTGAAGACGAAGCCCCTGCTTTAGGCACCGTGATTAAGAACGAAAAAGAAGAGCGCCGCGACCAACCGCTTTTTGCACTTGATAACCAACGTGATGTCCGTGGGAAAAACCTGACTCAGGACTTTATGCCGTTGAACAAAAAAGTCAGCGACAAAGACGCCCTGACGAACGTGCAAACGCTGGCGAACGAAACGTTAAACCAAACGGCAAAAGGCGCGTTTACCTTGCAAACGGACACTGGAGCATTTACCACCAGTGCCTCGCAGCATACCTCCGCGCAGCCAATCAGTATGATGCCAACGGCCTCAACAGTTCAAGCGGCAACGATGAATGCGCCAACCGCAGTCCCCACCCAGCATTTAACCAGCCAATTAGGCAGTGAAGCCTGGCAACAGCAGTTAAGCCAGCACATGCTGTTTTTCTCACGCCAAGGGGTTTCCCAAGCACAAATTCGTTTACACCCTGAAGAGTTAGGTTCGCTCAATGTGCATTTACGCATTGAAGACAACCAAGCAGTAATGCACTTTGTGTCGCCTCACAGCCATGTACGCGCAGCGATGGAATCGATGATGCCAGTGCTACGCAGTGCACTGCAAGAAAGTGGCATTCATTTGGCACAAGGCTCTGTGGGGCAGGAGAACTTAAACCAGCATTCTGATGGTTCACAACAAGGCTCACAACAGCAACACGATGGGCAAATTCAGGCAACACACCCGTCGGTCGGCGTGGTTGGTATCAGTGAGGCCAATGCCACTGTTTCTGCGAAAACCACCCAAGTTCGCCAAGGTGGTATTAGTACCTTTGCATAATTAATAAACAAAATGCGGTGATTTCACAACTAAAGCGCCGAGTTACCGCCTTTTTGTTTCGTTTTTCACTCCTTTAACTCTCAACAAGCAAGCCATAATGCTAGAGATCATAAAGAAAAAAACCCATTTGGGTTTAGCATCCAAGAAACAGGAATTCAGCTAACATGTCGTCACGCAAAGAATCTAAACGTTCGAATAAAGGGTTGCTCATTCTGTTCGCCCTTGTTGCCCTCGCGGGTGCTGGTTTTGGTGGGTACACCTGGTGGACGACACAGCAAGGCCCTCAAGCGCTGAGTGAAGAAGAAAAGCGCCCAAATATGCCTCAACCCATCTTTATGGAATTAGAGCCGTTTACGGTGAACTTGGCTGGCGTTGACGGCCCTGACCGCGTGCTCTATATCCACGTGACATTGCGCCTTGCGAACGAAAAATCTCGCAAGCAACTTCATGAATACCTTCCTGAAGTTCGCAGTCGCTTACTGCTACTTTTATCAGAGCAAAAAGCCAAAAACATTGAAAATCATGATGGTAAGTTGCAGCTAATGAAAGAAATTAAGCAAACACTCACCCCAACCCTGATCCCCGGCGATACCGATCAGGATATTTCCGATGTGTTATTTACGACTTTTATTCTGCGGTAATATTCATGAGCGATAATATTTTATCTCAGGCTGAAATTGATGCGCTTCTTAATGATGATGCGCCATCAAGCAACACGCCTGCACCTGAAATGCAAGGGAAAGACCATGTCCGCCCTTACGACCCGAATACCCAACGTCGGGTTATTCGTGAGCGCATGCAGTCCCTTGAAATCATTAATGAGCGTTTCGCCCGTCAGTTCCGCATGGGGCTGTTTAACATGTTGCGCCGTAGCCCCGACATCACCGTCGGTGGCATTAAAATCGAGCCTTATCATGAATTTGCTCGTAACTTACCCGTGCCAACAAACTTAAACCTGATCCACATGCCGCCATTGCGAGGCACGGCCCTATTTACCTTCGAACCTGCGTTAGTCTATATCGCCGTTGATAACTTATTTGGTGGCGATGGCCGTTTCCCTGTACGCCAAGAAGGCAAAGAGTTTACCAATACCGAACAGCGCATTATTAATCGCATGTTGAAATTAGCATTGGGCGCTTACCGTGATGCATGGAAGCCCATTGCCGATATCGAAGTGGAATATGTGCGCTCCGAAGTACAAGTTAAATTTACCAATATCACCACCTCGCCAAACGACATTGTCGTCACGACCCCGTTTTTAGTTGAGATTGGTAACACGGTGGGTGAATTCAGTATTTGTATCCCTATTGCCATGATTGAGCCGTTGCGTGAGCGTTTAATCAACCCACCAGTGGAGCAAGGGCATCAGGAAAATGAAGCATGGGTCTCTAACCTTGTGACCCAAGTGAAACGTTCTGAACTTGAGTTGGTTGCCAACTTTGTTGACATTCCAATGCGAATTTCTCGCTTACTGCAACTGCAAAAAGGGGATGTCATCCCTATTGAGAAGCCAGACCGCCTGATGGTGAATGTCGATGGCGTGCCGGTCTTAACCAGTCAATACGGCACCCAAAATGGCCAATATGCGTTGCGTGTAGAACATTTGATTAACCCTGTTTTAAACACTCTAGATGAGGAAAGTACCAATGAGTGAGGCGAAGAACTCTCCTGATGCATCAACCAATCACGACAGTGAAGACCTGTGGGCTGAAGCGTTAGAACAGCAAAAAAAAGCGGAATCCGCCTCTGCTGGTGCACAGGCCTTTGATAACTTTGATGGGCAAAATCCATTAAATCAGTTATCCGATATCGACATGATTATGGATATTCCCGTTCGCCTATCGGTTGAGCTGGGTCGCACAAAAATGACCATTAAAAAGCTGCTGAGTTTATCCCAAGGTTCCGTGGTGTCTTTAGACGGTTTAGCGGGCGAGCCACTGGATATTTTAATCAACGGTTATTTAATTGCGCAGGGTGAAGTGGTCGTGGTTTCAGATAATTACGGTATTCGAATTACTGACATCATTACGCCATCAGAACGTATGCGCCGCTTAAGCCGTTAAGATACAAGGGCAATTGCCAATGACGATGTTTTCGCAAATCGAGCCAGTGACGCCAGCGCAAACGGCGCCATTTTTATCCAATACGATTGCGCACAGTGAACCAAATGCACCCGCCATTAACCAAAACGATAGCTTGGTGCAAATTTCAGGTTCGCTCGGCGGTATTATTTTGCTGATCCTAGCAGGTGCTTGGTTGGTGAAAAAGCTAGGGTTCGCGCCGAAGAAATTTGGCAAAGACTCACTGGTAAAAGTCAAAAGCAGTTGCTCATTAGGCAATAAAGAACGGGTTGTGGTGGTCGAAGTGAATAACGAATGTTTGGTACTCGGGGTGACAGCGCAAAGTATCAATGTGCTGCATCAATACCCTGCACAAACTGAACATTTGCCCGTTTCAACCAATGAGCCACTGACATTCCAATCTGTTTTCAAGAAAAAACAAGATGCTGCGAACCTTGCGGCGTCAGTGACTCCTTTGTATAAGTAGCCGGAAGCTCGCATGTTACCTGTAAAAAACTCGCTGTTCGTTGCTGCGCTTCTGTTTGCTTTACCCAATTCTGCTTTTGCGGCATTACCCGCGGTTATCAGCCATAGCTTGGCGGATGGCGGGCAAACTTGGTCGTTACCCGTCCAAACCTTACTGTTTTTAACGTTATTAGGCTTTATTCCCGCTTTACTGTTAATGATGACCAGCTTTACGCGCATCATTATCGTGCTGGGGTTACTGCGAAACGCATTAGGGACACCATCGGCCCCACCTAACCAAGTGTTACTTGGCTTAGCGCTGTTTTTAACGTTTTTCGTGATGTCCCCTGTGGCAGACCAAGTCTATCGAGAAGCCTATCAACCCTTTAGTGAAGACAAGATCAGCCTTGAAACGGCGCTGGAAAAAGGCACTGCGCCACTGCGTACCTTTATGTTAGGGCAAACCCGTGAATCTGACCTTGCCTTATTCGCCCGTATCGCCAAAGTGGGCGATATCCAAGAAGCCAAAGACGTGCCGCTGCGCATTTTAGTCCCAGCGTTTATTACCAGTGAGCTAAAAACTGCCTTTCAGATTGGCTTTACGATTTTTATTCCGTTTTTGATCATCGACTTAGTGGTCGCCAGCGTCTTGATGGCGCTGGGGATGATGATGGTTCCCCCCGCAACAGTTTCATTACCATTTAAGCTGATGTTATTTGTTCTCGTCGATGGCTGGCAATTATTGCTTGGCTCATTATCGCAAAGCTTTTTTAATTAGGAGCAATTATGACACCTGAATCCGTAATGGCGATGGGAACAGAAGCGATGAAAATTGCGTTGATGCTAGCGGCGCCGCTATTACTTGCCGCCCTCGCAGCGGGTTTGATTATCAGCTTGCTACAAGCTGCGACCCAAGTTAACGAGATGACGTTATCTTTTATTCCCAAAATTTTGTCGGTAATTTCGGTGATCATTATTGCTGGCCCATGGATGCTCAATCTCTTGATTGATTACATGCGTACATTGCTCAGTAATTTACCCTTTATGATTGGCTAACGATGTTAACCATTACCAGCGAAACCCTGACCCTTTGGCTCAGCCAAGGTTTTTACCCGTTTATACGCCTCTTAGCGCTGCTGGGTACAGCGCCTTTTTTCAATGAAAAACAGTCTATTACCAAAGTTCGCGTTGCCCTCGCCTTTTTTGTCGTGTTAATTGTTTCCCCGCAACTTCCCGTCGTGAATATTCCATTATTTTCAGCAATGGGCTTATGGGTGATTGTGCAACAAATGGTGATTGGCGTCGCAATGGGCCTAACGATGCAAATGGCATTTGCCGCCGTTCGTCATGCAGGGGAAGTGATTGGTTTACAGATGGGGTTATCGTTCGCCACATTTTTTGACCCAACCGGTGGCCCAAACATGCCAATTTTAGGGCGTATTTTTAATGTGATCACGATTTTGTTGTTTCTCGCCTTTGATGGCCATTTATGGCTGATTTATATTGTCGTGAACTCATTTGAGCTGATCCCCATTCAAACCAACCCCCTTAACCGCGACGGTTTTTGGGTATTTGCACAATTTGCAAACACTATATTTATTAATGGGTTAATGTTAGCCCTGCCCTTTATCACCCTGTTTTTGATCCTTAACCTCGCGCTGGGTATTCTCAACCGTATGACCCCACAACTGTCTGTTTTCGTGGTTGGTTTCCCGCTCACCTTAACCATCGGTATCAGCATGTTAGGGTTAATTATCTCCATCCTCCCCCGTTATACCGAACGCCTTATTCACCAAGCGTTCGAGCAACTTTCACTAATGTTTAATTTGTTTGTTTGAGAGCGTATTGCAGCCAAATCTGAGTTTCCTTATCTTTATCTGTTGTTATGATTAGCTTAAATCGCAAAATTAAAGTAGTCACTTATGTTTCTTAAATCATTTTATTGGCCGCTGACTTATACCGATAGTTATGGTTCTAACCATACGACGGTAATGTCTGATGGTTATTCATTGCAGTTTACTCTACGGGGTATCTGTTTTATCGGAACTGCTTTTAACTTGTTATCATTCAATTTATTAGAAAAACAATATGTTGAACGACATTTTGATATCGATGAATATGAAACCCTACAAGGGCTTTTTTCTGTTGAACTTAAGTTACCTGTAATGCACCGCCAACAACGTGATTTTGCCAATCTCAAACTTGCATTTGATTATTGCCATAATAGGAATGATATTACCTACATCTTTAGTCACCAAGGGCAAGCTTTGGCCTCTGAGCAACGCTTCTCATTTGTTGAAGACCTCTTATTCGATATTCAGCAAAAACTGTCTCAATCTACCCAATTACATTGCTGCATGACTTGCCGCTACTCTCATTACCACCCCGTTGGTAACAATGACTTTGGCGGGCTAGCCTGTTTTAAATTACTACGGAAACAGGCTGAGAAAGTTCAGGATAAATCGGCGGTCATGGCACTCTTTGAGCAAAGTGTTGAAGAGGGAAAGCACCGTGTTGTACAAGAAACTTTTTTGTGTTCAAGTTATCAGACGATTGAGAAAAATTGGTGTTATAAACGCTTTTAGAATTAACGGCCCCAAAAAACAAAAAACCGCGCTCCAATGACGGCAAAGCGCGGTTGAGTAGAACTCAATATTGAGATGATTAACGACTACCGAATAACGACATGCTGTTTAAATCTTTAAAAATACTTTGTGAAGCTTCAAACATCGCTTTTTCTTTATAATAGTCCGTTGTGGTACCTGTCCAATTGGTCTCAAGTAACTCACTTTTACGAGCAGCATTTTGAATCGAACGCGTGTCCGCTAAGAAATCCAATTTATCAATTTCTTGCAGTTGCAAACCTTGTTTCGCTTCAATATTGGAAATTTGGTCGAGGGCTGTTTTAATGCCACGGTTTGCTTCATCCATCCCTGCTTGAGCGCGGTCTAAATCTGCTTGAGGCGCGTCTTGCTGTGGGATTTTCAGGGCAGCGATGCCGGCATTCAATGCTTTGAAAACATTTACTACATTGCTGCTGTCTGTATCAAATACCTGAGCACCCGTAAAATAGGTCGTCATTTCACGGTCGCTGGAGACATTTTGCATCACCGCTTTATCACCACCGTGATAGAGCACATCACCATCTGCGTTAATTTCAAAAGGCGGTTTATCCGATTTAAAACCCGCAAAAATATAGCGGCCATTACCGTCGGTGGAGTTACCCAGCGCGACTAGCTGCTCTTTTAAACCGGTTAATTGCTCAGCGAGAGTATTGCGGTCTTTATCACTCAAACCACCTTGGTTAGAGGCCTGAATAATCGTGGTATCAATTTGCGTGGTGACATCCGTCATTTGAGTCAAAATACTCATTTGCAATGTCATACCCGTTTTCGCAAATCCACGGGTAGCAACGTATTGCTGGTTGCGGGTTTCTGCTTGGTTAATTCGCACCGCTTGGGATGACGCTTGCGGGTCATCCGACGGTTTGGCCACGCGCTTACCTGACGCTAATTGGCTACCTGCTTCCATCCAACGCGCTTGGGAATTATTCATATCCTGTAAGCGTTGGTGGTAAATCATATTTGTGCTTAAACGCATCGCTAAATCCTTATTATGTCGCTAAAACTTAGAACGCACGCATCAGCGCATTAAACAAATCGTCCACGGTTTTCAACACTTGTGCATTGGCGTTGAAAAACTGAGTGATTTTCTGCATTTGAATACTTTCTTCGTTCATATTCACACCGGAGATAGCTTGCTCTTGCTCATAGAAGCTCTCGGTCATTTTGTTTTGCGTTTCAGCGTCAATCTGCGCTTGTTTGGTTTTGCTTCCCACATCGTTGACGAGTGTCGCGTAGAAGTCAGAAAATGTTGAGCCGCCATCAATCAGTTTTTGGTCTTGTAATTTGACGAGTTCTTTGATGTTTTCGTTATCACCCGGGCCACTGTCTTTGCTGCCTGCACCAGCAAATTTGCTTGCATCATTAATCAGCGTTTGCATGCCATTAATCACGCCATTCACAGGTTTTGCGAGGAATGAATCGCCTTTTTGTGCGCTGCTATTGCTGATGTTGATTTCGATACCATCAAATTTCAGCATGGTTGCTGTTGAGTCGTCGTCTAAAGCCACTTTCGTGCCTTCGGGTAAACGCGTCACATTCCAGCCGTCATCACCAAAGCGAATTTCATAATTACTGCCTGTGACTTTGGAAACATCACTGTATTTCAAGTCAAAATCGGCTTTGCCTGTATTGTGGGTATTGCTCACCACATTGCCTTTACCGATTTCAAAGAAGTTCTCACCCGTTGTACCGCTGGCATCATAGCCTTTGCTGTGGACTTCATTGAATTTGGTGGCAAAAACCAGTGCAAGCTTATTGAGTTTTTGATACGCAGGGTCGATAACCTCTTGGCGTGAGCGCAAAATACCGCTTAGTTCGCCACCACGGAAAGATTCATCGGGAATTTCACGGGCTTGGCCATTTGCACCAACGAAACCAACGCTAAAGCGGCTGTCATCTTTCGAAGATGGAACGGCTTCTAAACGGTTCGCTTTTTCGCCTGTGACTAACGGTAAGCCATTGGCAAACGTGACGTTATAGTTGCCGTTTTGCTCAATCACTTTAACGCCAATTAACGAGTTGACCTCGTTAACTAAACGGTCGCGCACATCGAGTAAATCATTCGGTTCAGAGCCACTGACAGAACGTACGCGGGAAATCTGCTGGTTTAAACCGGCAATTTTTTCAGCGTAGATATTGATGTCTTTCACCTTGTTTTCGATTTGGCGATTAACATCACGTTCCATTTCTTGCAGGCGTCTGTCCGCTTCTTTAAATTGACTTACCAGTGCATTGGAGTTGCCAAGGAAAACATCAATTAATGTTTTATCGCTGGCATCGCTCGTCGCCGCATCCAATGACGTGAAGAAGCTGCCAATATTGCTGGAAATATCTTCGATATCATTAGTTAACAAATCATCGACTTTATTACAGTTCTTAACGTACGCTTCGTAGTCACCACTGCGAGCACGAGCTTGGCTGTACTGCGCATTGATAAATTCATCAAACTCACGGCGAACATGGCTGAAATAAGTGCCGTTACCAAAATAGCCACTCGGTGTCATCGTACCGGGATTCTCCCCGAAAACAGCACTTTGGCGGTGATAATACCCTACACCTGCGTTGGCTAAGTTGTTAGAAATCACACTTAACCCGCCTTGTGCAGCGTTCACACCACTGAGCGCATTATTCATTACATTGTTCAGCATAAGCTTTCCTGTTCTGGGTGCGTATCGCGTTCATTGGCTGACACAATGTCGGCGATAGCAACTCAAATTATTTAGAGCATGTTTAGTTATCGGAAAATCGGCGTAATTATTTAGCCCTAACTCGTATAAATTCCGTGTTTTTAGAAAATATCGTTTAAGTCGATGGTATAGGCCTGCACCGCCCGTGATGCGGAGGTATTCGCCGCAGGTTGGTGGCCTCGTATCTGGTTAATTAACGTAATTAATTTGTCAGAATACCCCGGGTCGGTGGCATAACCTGCTTGGTGTAAACGGCGAGCAGCAATCTCAGGGGTTGGCGCTTTTTTGACGTCTTTATAACGCGGGTTATCCGTCAATAAACTGATGTAATCCGCAATAGCCTCTTCATAGGAGCCATACACACGAAAATCATCGCGCATTTTAACCGTTTGCCCGTTGATCACTTCCGTCGTCATAATATTGGTGACGGGCCCCTGCCAGCTTTTCCCCGCTTTAATCCCAAATAAGTTATGGCTGGTTTTCCCATCCATTTTTAAAATTTCACGTTGCCCCCAGCCGCTTTCTAGCGCCGCTTGCGCTAAGACCAGAAAATGGGAAATGCCACTGTCTTTGCTCGCCGCTTTGGCTGGTTCAAGTAAACGGCTGATAAAGTTGCTGCTATTGAGTGATAACGCTTTGATTTTTTGCAGGGGTGCAGAAAGCGCATCCCCCATCGGAGCAAAATGGCGCATCATCTGTTCCATATTAAATGGCGGCAAGGATTGCACCGTTTTTTCATCAAACGGCAATAAGCTGTTGGAATTTGGGGCGCTTGACGTGTGTTGGTCGCGGGTCAGTTGTTGGTACATCATCTCCCCAAAACCTAACCCTTTTTGGGAGAGGTCTTGGGCGATTTGTTGGTCATACATACTGGTCAACATGCGCGTTTGGTCATTGGAAAACAACCCATCCTGCGGGAGTGCGTCACGCATGCTTTTTAGCATCATTTGGACAAATGTTGCTTCCAATTGCTGCGTGACTTGGCGCAGCCCTTGCTCTGTGTTTTTATTCAACTCGCCCTTTAACTGACTCAGTGACTGTAAATCGAACGCCGCACCTTGCAATAGCTGCATATCACCCATTAGATAATCTCCAATTTCGCACGTAAGCACCCCGCGCTTTCCATCGCTTGCAGAATCGACATCAAGTCGTTTGGTGTTGCCCCTAATGTATTCAAGGCTTGGATCACTTGATTGAGTTGTACGCTGGCATTCACTTTTTGCAATGCGCCGCCACGGTCTTGTACGCCAACACTGGTGTTACGGGTTACCACGGTTTGCCCGCCCGCAAATGGCGTATCTGGCTGGCTAACTTGGGTTTGTCTTTCCACTGTGACAGCCAAACTGCCATGCGCCACCGCGCAGCTTTCCAGTGTCACACTACGGTTGATCACCACCGAGCCTGTCCGTGAATTTAATATCACTTTCGCTTCAGCCATTGGGGTGCGAACATTCAATTCTTGGACTCGCGCGAGGAAACGGACTTGGTCGCGGTTATTGGCTGGCACTAATAATTGCACTGTACGGGAATCCAACGCGCTAGCCGTTCCCATTCCGCCCATTCGATTGACTGCATCCGCGATATCTTGCGCCAATGTGAAGCTATCTTCGTTTAATTGCAGGTTAATGGCGCCACTTTGGCCAAAACTACTTGGCAGTTCCCGTTCAATGGTTGCCCCGCCAGTAATGCGCCCACCATTCAGTTGGTTGACTTTGATGCTACTGCCACCACCACTCGCACCTGCGCCACCCACTAAGATGTTGCCCTGTGCCATGGCATAGATTTGCCCATCGACGCCTTTTAATGGCGTCATTAAGAGCGTGCCGCCACGTAAGCTTTTGGCGTTCCCCATGGAGGAGACCACGATATCCACCGATTGCCCTGTACGTGCAAAAGGCGGCAGTTTTGCCGTAACCATCACCGCGGCCACGTTTTTGAGCTGCATATTGGTGCCCGGTGGAACAGTGATCCCCATCTGGGACAGCATGTTGTTCAAACTTTGCGTGGTAAACGGCGTTTGCATGGTTTGGTCACCCGTGCCATCTAAGCCCACCACTAAACCGTAACCAATCAGGGCGTTATCGCGCACACCTTGAACGGTGGTTAAGTCTTTAATACGCTCACTGTGCGCCGAAAAGGTAAAAAGGCAAAACAGTGATAGCAAAATTAATACGTTGTTTTTCATTGAATTCTCTCGGCCGTTACTCGCTAATGTTTAATTAATAAGGCGAAACATTTAAGAAAAAGCGTTGTAGCCAGCCCATATTTTGCGATTCGTTAATATACCCATCGCCAACATATTCAATGCGAGCATCTGCCACTTGCGTGGAGCTCACATGGTTGTCTGAGCCGATAGTTCGTGGGTTGACGACCCCCGAAAAACGAATAGATTCTGTGCCTTGGTTAATGGCGATGCGTTTTTCACCCACCACATGCAAATTGCCGTTCGCCAGTAATTGGTCGACGGTCACCGTAATCGTTCCCTTAAAGGTGTTATTGGCGTTTGCACCACCTTTACCACTAAAGTCACTGTTTCCTTTGATATCCAATTCAGTGTTATTGCCACCAATCCACCCTTGCATAAAGCCGGGCAATATCGCGGCGAGGAAACCGGTTTTGCCGCTACGATTTGCATTGGCAGAGGAATTTTTGCTGGCACTGACGTTTTCTTGCAAATTAATGGTCAAAATATCACCAATATTGCGCGGTCGCCTATCTTCAAAAAGGGGTTGATAGCCGTAATAAGCGGGCTGCGCACTTTGGAAGATAGAGCCGTTCGGTGACGGTGCTGTCGGGGCAGAAGGAATAGCTGTCGTTTGTGTATCCACTAACGGACGAGATGGAATGTGAGCACAACCGCTGGTGGCTAAAACCAAAACGGCAAGTAACCATACCTGTTTAGGTGCAGTAAAACGCATCTGCAACGCTGTTTTTTGCTGTTGGGAAATAAGGCCGCTTTCAATCATTATGCTACTCTTTTGCTGCTGTGTACGTTGTTTCATCCCAAAGAGATGTCTTTCATAGGGCGCTCACAACAAACCCGATGAGCGCCGATACAAAACCAATTACAGTTGCGTTAAACGCTGAAGCATTTGGTCAGATGCCGAAACAGCCTTACTGTTGATTTCGTAAGCGCGCTGAGTTTGGATCATATTGACCAGCTCTTCGGCGACGTTCACGTTCGAGGTTTCTAGCATATTTTGATAAAGCAGACCGGCACCGTTGGTTCCCGGGGCACTTTCATTCGGCGCACCTGAGCTCGCAGTTTCCATATAGAGGTTTTCCCCCATACTTTCCAAGCCTGCATCGTTGATGAAGGTGGTCAGTGTAATTTGGCCGATTTGCTGTGGTTGGCTATCGCCATAAACGGTGACAGATACCGTACCATCACGCCCAATCGTTAAACTGTTGGCATTATCTGGGATGGTGATCGCAGGGACGATTTGATAGCCGCTGGAGGTGACTAACTGGCCATCTTGGTTAGGCTGTAAGGCGCCATCACGGGTATAAGCGTCAGTACCGTCAGGCATTTGCACATGTAAAAAACCTTGGCCTTTAATCGCGATATCCGTGGTGGTACCCGTTTTATTCAATGCGCCTTGACCATGAATTCGCATCGTCGCGACGGGGCGTGCCCCTGTCCCCAGCTGTAGCCCTGATGGCAATGATGTTTGCTCTGAGCTCATCGCACCCGGCTGGCGAATGTTTTGGTACATTAAATCTTCAAAAACCGCACGTTGGCGTTTAAAACCATTGGTGCTAACGTTTGCCAAGTTATTGGAAATAACGTCTAAGTTAGTTTGTTGAGCATCAAGCCCCGTTTTTGCAATCCATAATGAACGGATCATAATTATTCCTTACTGAATTTAGCTGACGGCAAGCAATTGGTTAGCACGCTGGGCATTTTCATCCGCGCTGCGAACCACTTTCATTTGCATTTCAAAATGCCTTGCATTGGCTATCATTGACACCATCGCTTCTGCGGCATTGACGTTACTTCCCTCAATCACCCCTGACGTCACAATGGCACGGTCACTCAGCGGCAACACGTTGCCATTGGTCGCCTGCCCTTGAGGAGATAAATGGAATAATCCATCTTCCCCGCGGATCAAGTCTTGCGGCTGTGCTTCCACCACTTTTAGGCGACCAATCTGCCCTAACATCGTCGGCGGATCTGTCGCCAGCAATGCGGTAATGGTGCCGTCCATACCGATGGTGATTTCTGCGTTCTGAGGAACGTTAATCGGCCCGCCATCCCCTTGAAGGCGGCGCTCGCCAATCACTAGCTCACCGTCGCCCGAAATTTGGATATTCCCATTACGGGTATAGGCTTCTGTCCCGTCGGCTAATTCAACGGCTAAAAAGTGCTTATCGTTTAACGCAACATCCGTTGGCTTACCTGTGTAGTTCAGCGGCCCTTGGCTCATATCGGCGCCGGGCGTTGAAGACACCACCAAGGTTCTGGTTTGTGCGCTATCCCCATTCACGGGCACAGCGCGCATGGCTGAGAGCTGCGCTTTAAACCCTGCGGTAGACACATTGGCAATATTGTTGGAAACCACCGCTTGGTTCTCAAGCGCATGGCGTGCTCCCCCCATTGCGGTATAAATGACGTGATCCATGGCCACCCTCTAGGCTTATCGTAAGTTAACCAGCGTTTGTAACATTTGGTCTTGGGTTTTGATGGTCTGCGCGTTCGATTGGTAATTACGCTGCATCACAATCATGCTGATCAGCTCTTGGCTCATATCCACGTTTGAAGATTCCAACGCGCCACTGGTTAATTTACCGAATTGCCCCACACCCGGAACGCCATCCATCGGGTTACCCGATGCATTTGAAGAAGCCCAAACGTTGCCCCCTTGGGAAACTAAACCATTTGGGTTAGCAAACGCAGAAAGCGCCACTTGCCCAACCACGCGTTTTTGTTGGTTTGAGTAGTTAGCAACGATTAAGCCGTTATCTTCAATTTTAAAACTGGTGTATTCACCTGCAGGGAAACCATCAACATCAATAGCACTGACGGAAGACTCGCTCACTTTTTGTTGGCGAGTTTTGTTTAAATCGATTTGAAGTACACCATCATTCGCACCATTTAATCCTTTATAATTAAAGTCAAATGTGGCATTCGTTGGCGCTGCTAAACGGCCATTACCATCAAATTTTAATTTATTGTGAACAACAACCATGTCATCAACATCTTCAGTGTTAACTAACTGAGTCGCGACTTTATCGTTCGCATCCTTTGCATACACTTGCCATTCATTGTCAGCCGTTTTCACGAAATACACAGAAATCTCGTGAGTATTACCTTGGCTATCGTATGCCGTCATCGTGGTGCTGAAGTTATAGGTTGATGAATCGTCGGGGTTATTTACATCAAAGGCTTTATCTTTGATTTTGTCTTCTGAGTTCAAGTTAATGGTTAACTTCGCTAATTCCGATTTTTTCGCATCCATCATATCTGTTGGGATGTTTAGCCCTTCAGGTACACCACCGCTTTGAATGGTGATATTGCCTTTTTCATCGACACTCGCAGGGTAGCCTGTTACCACCATGCCTTGGTTATTGACCAAGTTGCCGCTTTTGTCCCGTTGAAACTGACCATCACGGCTGTAATAGGTATCGCCATTTTTGTCTTGAACGCGAAAAAATCCGCTGCCTGAAATCGCCACGTCTGTTGGTCTATCTGTACGTGTAATTGGGCCGTCTTTAAAGTTTTGTGTGACAGCAGCAACGTTAACACCAAGGCCAACACCTGAACCTGCGAACATATCTGCAAATGAGGTGGTTGCGCCTTTAAAGCCGTTGGTTGCGGAGTTGGCAATGTTATTACCAATTGAATCGAGCCCCGCGGATGCTGCATTTAAGCCACTGACTGCTTGTGAAAAAGACATATTTTCTCCATGAGTATTGGGGGTAAAAATTAAGAAGAAGGGTAAACTTTGAAGATGCTGCTAAGGGGCACACTTTGCCCAATGCCAACATCTAATAATGGCGCGTCAGAACCCGGTGTCACACCGTTGACGCGGGTATAGCCCAGTTTCGTGACTTCAACTTCAGCCCCGTTTCTGATAGCTCTCACATCAAAGTAATATTTCCCTTTCGTATCGGTGACTAAGTTGCCGTTGTTGTCCAAACCATCCCACGCCATGTCATAAATGTCGGGTTTGACTTCAGAGTCATAGGTGATGGTTCGCACAACCATTTTGTTTTTGTCGCGAATGGTAATTTCAACGCTATCGGCCAATTTTGGTAAAAAGAAACCAAATGGCGATGAAATAAATTCAGATTTCGGCTCTTCGCCGCCCTCTTCTGAGGTGTTTTGATTACTCAACGCCGCAGTTGATGGGCTGTTAGGGCTAATCCCTTCATCCGGTAACGGGTTTGATGGTTTCGTTACATTGCTATTTTCACCCGAACTCTCTTTTTTGAGCGGGGCTAAAATGATTTCATTGCGAGGGATAAGTACGCCTTTGCCCACCAGCGCTGTCGCTTGTAGTGATTGCCCTGAGCCAATTTGTTGGGAAATACCACTCACGTTATCACTGAGTTTGTTCATACTTTCCAGCGTGGCAATTTGGGCCAATTGACTGGTTAAGTCGGTATTTTCCATCGGCTTAGTTGGGTCTTGGTTTTGCATTTGCGTCACAATCATTTTTAAGAAAGTGTCACGCATGTCGTCACTTTGACTTTTCTTTGGCACATTACTCGCCGCAGGCTCTGGCCCTGCTGTGGTATTGTCCAATGAATCGTACATCGTGGCTGCAATCCCCATTTAGTACCTCCGTTACTGGCCGATAGTCAGTGTTTTTTGCAGCAAAGTTTTTGCTGTATTCATCACTTCTAAGTTGGCTTGGTAGCTACGAGAAGCCGAAATGGTGTTAATCATTTCGCCCACCATGTCCACGTTAGGCATTTGCACATAGCCTTTTTCATCCGCTAAAGGATGACCAGGCTTGTATTCCATACGCGGTGGTGCGGGGTCTTCAATCAGTTCACTGACTTTTACGCCACCGACTTCATGGCGGCCTTGCGGTGCCATTTGGAAAACCACTTGTTTGGCACGATACGGCTGGCCATCAGGTCCCGCGATACTTTCAGCATTAGCCATGTTGCTTGCGCTGACGTTTAAACGCTGAGACTGAGCGGTTAATGCAGACGCTGAAATGTCAAAAATACTCAGTAAGGCCATAATGATTACCCTTGCTGTAGAACAGCCAACATGCTTTTAACGCGGCTATTAATAAATGTAAGATCAGCCTGATATTTCAGGGTGTTATCGGCGAATTGACTGCGTTCAATATCCATATCGACGGTGTTACCATCCATTGAGGTTTGGTAAGGCACACGGTATTTCAAATCCATATTTGGGGCTTTGATGCCGCGACCTTCGATATGGCCTTTGGCAGTTACCGCCAGCGCCACACCCTTGCCATTCACCGCGCCTTTATCCATTGCTTGTTGGAGTTGACGATTAAAATCAATATCCCGCGCCTGATAACCCGGTGTGTCCGCATTAGCAATATTGGAAGCCAGAACAGTTTGCCTAGCTTCACGTATTGACAACGCCTGCTGCTGGAAGGCAAACGTGGCATTTAATTTATCAATCATGATGATCCTTAATGGATGTATAGCGATGTTGACTACGAACGCTCGTTATATTCCCCCCCCTCAATTAGTAAAACCCATCAAGAGAGGACGAAAGTTAAAATTCGACGTGCATATCTTAGCGGTCTACTAAAAAATCTAATGGCGGGATAAAGGCAAAATAATTGACCTATTTGGCTCATTCATTATGAAAGAGGTGGGTAAACTGCAAGCGTGAAAAAGTATGTTGATAAAGGAGGCAGCAACCTGATGGCTAATCTTAAAAAATTGACCTATTGCATGATAATCAGTGGATTAAGCTTTACATCCGCGTTATCCCACGCGTCTCTACCACAAGATATCAACAACTATTTTCGCCAAGTACATGGCAAAAATAACCACGTTTCTATTGAGATAAAAACGCCAATTGAAAAATGGCCAAACTGTGATAAGCCGCAGATTAGCCCACCCATAGGTGGACGCAATATGGGAAATGTGTCCGTGCCCGTGCAATGTGGAAAGAAAAAACAATTTCTGCAACTCACGGTCAATGTCACCGGGCAATATTATGTCGCAACCCGTAATTTAAACCGTGGAGAAACCATTGAGTTTGTTGATATTGGCACAAAAAAAGGCCTGCTCCATAAATTACCTGCGGGTGCCAGTACAGACAAAATGGCGCTACGGGGTGCAATCGCATTGCGCACAATTACAGCAGGACAAACATTCACAAAATCAATGGTGAGACAACCTTGGGCCATCAAAGCGGGTCAAACCGTATTTGTTTTTGCTAATGGCGATAATTTCTCGGTGAAGTATGAGGGACGCGCCATTAATAATGCCACCATTGGGCAAAATATTCGTGTAAGATTACTCAATGGTCAAGTGGTCAATGGGTTAGCACAAGAGAATGGCAGTGTTAATATCGCATTAAAATAAATGCTACCAAGACCGAATACGACGAGTCTGTTTTTGATGTTAACTCACTCAAAATGAACCTTTATTCTAAATAGTTCAAGTCGTATCAAGGCGACAAGTGAATGAGTCGCTAGGAGCTTACATAAGTAAGTGACTAGTGCGAATGAGCGTAAGTTAACGCAGAGGCGGCTTGAAATATGACGAATAAAGGCAATATTTTGTAACACTATAAACACTAAAGATCCCACAAAATACGCCGATAACTCTCATATGATAAAAATCGGGAATAGGAAAACACATTATGGCTATTGAGCAAACCCCTGCAATTTCTTCGCTGACTCAGGTAACAACCCGTGATCCTCAAGATGCGGCTGCCCCGATGCGCGATAAAAAAGTTGCTGCCGATGTCACCATTAAAGAAAGTGCTTTTGCGCCAAGTGAGCTACAGAAAAAATTATTGCAGCCCCAAGCCTCTGATATCGATACCACAAAAGTCGAAAAAATTAAGCAAGCTATCAAAGATGGCACCCTAACCATGGACACGGGGAAAATTGCTGATGGCATTTTGCGTGATGCCCATGAATGCATGTTATCAATGAAATAAATAACCGCTATGATTGATGAATTACTGATCTTACTCGAACAGCAGCTTTCTCATTTGCAATCACTGCAAATTGTGATGAAAAATGAAGAAATTTTGTTAGGTTATCACCGTGTGCCGCCGTCCCCTTTTCAAGAAGCGACAGAGCAAAAACGCTTTCTAGTTGCCGCTATCGGCCATGGTGAAACCCATCGCTTGCAGCTTGAGTCACAGGCCGAAATAACCGCTCCCTACGAAGGCAATGCTGCCTTGGCTGGGCTATGGGAAGCAATCAAAGTGTTAACCATTGACCTAAAAGAGCTGAATTATCGTAATCATCAAATGCTGCAATTACACATTGAGCTCAATACTCAGCGCCTTAATTTTGTCAAAAAACACAATAATCAATCAACCTATGGCGCCGATGGCTTAGAATCAAAACGCCCTGTTTTAGGTAAGAAAATTTCGATTTAATCTGCAGAATAGTTTATTTAAAAAATATTAATTAAATAATAAACATTCTCTCATCTATCATTGTGAGAAGCCTCAATGCCGCGCCATTAGGCTTAATCTCTCCTCTTTCCCACTTAGATACACTCTCTTTTGTCATATTTAAGATCAGCGCAAGGGAAGATTGTGAGATATTATTTTGCTCACGGATACGCTTAATATCTTCCCCTGTCATTGGTTTAGGGTGGGCAAACTTAGCTTTGAGTTCTTTGGCTTTTATTCGTGCTTCAATACGCCGTGCAGCACTATCATCGGTAACACCAACCGCTTCCATGTCTTCTGCAAATTGCAGTAATTCATTCATTTTATTATTCATAATTAACCTCCACTAACAGGTTAGCGTTTAGCATTTTCACTATTTTATCATCATCTAATTGCAAAAGTACCTTCGCGATATCTTTATAAGATTCGAGGGTATCGTCCTCAATTTCTTTGGTTCCTTTTGCATTTAAACGCGATTTCAGCCAAGCATCAGCAAAAAATAAGTGCCGCCCCTGCTTATAAAAAATAAGCGTTCTAACGCCTCCGCTTTTACCTTTTCCTTGTAGTGGCAAACGCTTTTTGATAACGCCACCACCAAGATGGGCTTCATATTGGCCTGCAAACACATCCATTGCCGCATTAATTAATTCAAAATCACTAATATTTATCTTTTTGATGCTGTTATTGAACATCTTCGTTTTATAGATAGCCATCCATAGCTCCCATAATTTTTACTATAGTAAAAATTACCATAGTTTGAATAAAAGTAAATCCGAATTCAGGTTAAACTCTCCGTATGAGGTATACAAAAAAAGAGCGGCTTGATAAGAATCGACCCGCTCCTTTTATCTCAACATCTTCGTAATTAGCCTTGGCGAATAAAGCCTCTTATCAACTACCACTAATCATTGAGGTCATCCTAATTTTACGGTGGTCTGTCATTTCTAAATTCGACATCACCACCAGTTGTGGCAGGCTGCGGCGCAAGAAGCGCGACAGAATTAATCTCAGCGCATGGTTCACGAGCAAGACATTCGGAGCCCCCATCGCCTCTTGGTGAGAAACCGCTTGCTCCGCTTGCGTTTGGATAAACTGCGCAAGGTTTGGCTCTAATCCACCGCCATTTTTCGCAGCTTGCAGAAGAATTTGCTCCAGCCCTGCATCTAGCCCAATCACTTGAATTTCCTCTGCATTACCAAACCACTGCTGAGTAATTGCACGACCGAGTGCTATGCGCACTTGCGACGTGAGGTAATCAGTATCTTTTTGCTCCCCATTTTCCCCTGCCATTTCCGCTAATGTTTCAATAATGGTGCGCATATCGCGGATCACCACATCTTCCATTAATAAATTTTGTAAAACGCGGTGCAAAATCGTTAATGAAATCGTATCTGGGATAAGGTCATCCGCCAATTTTGGCATCTCTTTTTTCACACGGTCATACAGCATTTGCGCTTCTTGGCGACCAAACAGTGTGCTCGAGTTTTGCAGTAAGATTTGGTTAAAGTGTGTCGCCACCGCCGTACTTGCCGAAACCACGGTATACCCTTGGATTTGCGCTTCTTCACGTAAATCATCATCAATCCAAACCGCCGGTAAACCAAAGGCGGGCTCTCTAGTGGCATCACCTTGCAACGTCCCCGCTGCATTACCCGGATCAATGGCTAAACTGCGTCCAGGTTGTGCTTCACCACGCCCAACTTCTGCACCTTTAATTAAAATGCGATATTCACAGGGAGAAAGGGCTAAGTTGTCACAAATATGGACAACTGGCGGTAAGTACCCTATCTCTTGGGCAAATTTTTTGCGTAAACCGCGCAAGCGACCGAGTAATTCGCCCTGTTGGTCGTTATCTACCAGTGGGATCAATCGGTAACCCACCTCCATTGCCAATAAGTCTTCTAATTGAACATCGTCCCACGTGGCTTCCACTACTTTATTGGCTTCTTGGAAATGCAGAGCTTGGCTGTTATCTCCTTTCGCACTTTCCGGCTGTTGGGATTTACGCACTAAATACCATCCCAGCCCCGCCAGTGCCGCAGTGAATAGTAAGAAGACAAAGTTTGGCATGCCTGGAATAAGACCAATCAGACCCAAAACCCCCGCACTTAACCACATCACTCGCGGGTTATTGAACAGCTGGTTCACCATCTGTTCGCCAACGTCTTCATCTGTCGCAACGCGAGTCACGATAACCCCTGCTGCGGTAGAAATAATTAGCGCTGGAATTTGTGCGACAAGGCCGTCACCAATGGTCAGCAAGGTATAGGCGCTGGTCGCATCCCCCAGCGACATATTGTGTTGACCCACACCGACGATTAACCCGCCCACCACGTTGATCACCATAATCATGATCCCCGCGATAGCATCCCCGCGCACGAATTTACTCGCACCATCCATCGAACCATAAAAATCCGCTTCTTGAGTTACTTCTGCACGGCGTTTTTTGGCTTCATCATCACTGATAATCCCCGCATTAAGGTCAGCATCGATAGCCATTTGCTTGCCCGGCATACCATCCAACACAAAGCGAGCGCCCACTTCGGCGATACGCCCCGCCCCTTTGGTGATAACCATAAAGTTAATCAAAACTAGGATGATAAAGACCACGATACCAATAGCGAAGTTACCGCCCACCAAAAAGTGACCAAATGCTTCAACCACACGCCCTGCGGCATCAGGCCCTGTGTGCCCATCTAACAAAATAATTCGTGTCGATGCGATATTCAGTGATAAGCGCAATAGTGTGGCGAATAGCAAAATCGTTGGAAACGCAGCAAAATCGAGTGTCCGCTTGGTGAACATCGCCACCAATAACACCATGATGGAAAGGGCAATATTAAAGGTAAACAGTAAATCCAATAAAAATGCCGGTAATGGCAATACCATCATCGACAAAATCAATAAGATAAGAACCGGACCCGCGAGTATTTGCCACTGCGTTCCTTGTAAGTTTTTCGGCAATTTTAAAAGTGCAGCCAAATTAGCCATCGCGATTGTTATCTCCAGCAAAGTCCAGCGTCGGTGGCACTGGTAAATTTTTCGGTTTTTTTGGTCTGAGCCCACCTTCACGACGCCAACGGCGCAGTTGGTAAACCCATGCTAAAACTTCCGCAACCGCCGCATATAGCGCGACAGGGATGCTTTGCCCTATCTCTGCGTGGCGGTATAACGCCCTTGCAAGCGGCGGTGCTTCTAACTGTAATATTCGGTGTTCCTCACCAATTTCCTTAATGCGCTGCGCAATGACACCCGCGCCTTTTGCCAACACTTTTGGGGCGCCCATGCGCTTGTCATCATATTTCAGTGCCACGGCATAGTGCGTCGGGTTGGTGACTATCACATCCGCAAGTGGCACATCTGACATCATGCGATTTCGCGCTATCGCCCGCTGTTGCTGGCGAATTTTAGCTTTAATGTGCGGGTCACCCTCTTGCTGCTTAAACTCATCTTTTATTTCTTGGCGGCTCATGCGCAATTTCTTCAAATGAGAACGAAATTGGTAAAACACATCAAACGCCACCATTGGGATGAGTAAAAATACAATCAAATACCCCGCAAAAATCACTTTTTGCAGGGCATTACTGAGCGCGGTAACAGGCGACTCCATCACTAAATGCAGTAAGGAAGGCCAGCTTTGCCATAAAAAAATATATGCGCCTAACCCAACAAACAGTGACTTCAAAATTGCTTTAAACAATTCCGATAGCGCATTCATTGAAAAAATACGTTTTAGCCCCTTTATTGGGTTGAGCTTTTTTAAATCGAACTTAATCAATTTACTGTTAAACACTAACCCGCCCACTAACGATGAAGCGGAAATCCCCACCAGTGCCAAACCGCCAATAACAGGCAGTAATGCAAATAGCGCTTCGCTAACCACACGTCCTAAGTAGCTGATCATTAAGCCTGTATTTTGCAAATAATGGCCATCAAAAATAAAACCTTGGCGAGCAATTTGGCGAAGTTGTGTCGCAAGGTGCCCGCCACTTAACCAGAGCAAGCTAATACCCGCCAACATCATCATTAGCGAGCTAAGTTCCTTTGAACGAACGATTTGCCCATCATCTTTGGCTTTTTGCTTTTTATGGGGGGTGGGCTCTTCTGTTTTTTCTACATCACTCTCGTCGGACACCGTGGTTCCAAAATTTAGCGAAAATACGAGTTATCGCTATAGCATGACAGAGTGTAAAAAAATCAATGGTGGAAAATAGACGCAGTTCGAGGGGGTTATTTGCCTATTGCACAAGAAGACAGCAACTTTGCGAAGCGCTTGGCAAATAAAAAACGGGTAATCCTATTTTTCTCGCACAGAGAAAAAATGGCGATAATATATCCATATTCACACGAAACTGTGATAGCTTACACGGGTGAATACACGTGTATAAGGAATTTATCATGAGCAACCTTGCAACACATAGGATTAAAAAAACAGTGAGTGTAACCGTAACACCCGAGCTATATGAGCAAGCCAAACAAGCGAAATTAAATTTATCGGCCATCTTATGTAAAGCATTAGCTGAAGAATTAAAAAAAGTGGAAGCCATCAAGTGGAAAGAAAAAAACATTGCGGGTTTCAATGAGCTTAATAGGATCAGCGAAGAGCACGGGCTGCTCTCAGACAAATACAAGGAATTTTAATGCAATACCATCTCTATCAAAATAGAGGCGATGCCATTCGTGCTCCCTACTTAGTTGATATTCAAAGTGATATTATTGATATTCTGAATACTCGATTGGTCATCCCTTTATATGATAGCGAGTTATTACATCAGCCAGTACCTGATAGACTCACCCCATGCCTTTCGATTCTTGGTCATGACTATATTTTAATGACTCACTTAATGTCTGCTGTGCCGAAATCTCTATTGGGTAAAGAAATCAAAAATTTAAGTGATGAAAGAGAACGTATCAAAAAAGCCATTGACCTACTCATTGATGGGTTCTAATTAATAAGGTTCTTATGGATACTTGCCACCTTGTCGCCCCCGATATCACACCTGAAGATGCACCAAAAGAAGCCGCTCGTATGCTCAATTGGTTACAAACACAAGGCATCATCGACCCTAGCTTTCAAGCGATTGAGTATGATCAAGTGATTTATCGCCCAATGCCTGCTTATAAAGAACCGGTTTTGTACGTTATTGATGGCGTAATTGTTCCCACCTAACTACCTGAAAATCAACTCAAAAACAGTCTGTCCATTGTCACTGAGCGCACTGTTTTTCATGCGGGCGGCAATGGAATTGGCATTTACTGCCCACAATGTGGCGAAGAACAAACGGAACACAGCAATGTGTGGAGTGACGCCGTTTCCGATTGGTATGAAGGAAAAACCGAAAGCTTAGCCTGCTTCCAATGTGATTTTGACTCACTGCTTTCTGGTTGGCAATTTAACCCTCAGTGGGCCTTTGGTAACTTAGGTTTTAGCTTTCATAATTGGGATATCCACGATGATTTTATTGCCAAATTTGAACACGCATTAGGGAGTAAAATTATTGCCGTCTACCAACATGATTAGCAAACAATTATTTCGCTGCTGGGTTTAACGTAATTTGCATACCTACAGCTTGGGCATATTTGAGCAACGTACCAAGTTTTGGGTCAAATTGCCCTTTTTCTAAACGGGAAATATTTTGCTTTTGCGTTTGCATTTTTTCGGCAATATCGACTTGTGTATAGTTATTCGCAAGGCGCGCCATACGCAATTGGCTAATTAATGCTTTACGCATTTCTAATTCAAGGCAAGTTGTTTCTTGGTCAAGCTCTTCTCGCTTTTCCCCTTTTTCATCACTTATCAAAGTAGAAATCAAATCATTATTTATCATGTGAATACACCCAATCACAGTAAGCTAATTAATTGAAAGAGATAACCTGAAGCTACGTTAATCATCATCAACTCGCGTAGCTCCATGAAAAACCATCAAATTATCACAATAGTTTAAAAACCAAGCTCATCAAGTAAGTCATCTACTTGTGATTGAGATGCCATCACATTGACGCCTTCTTTGTTGATTTGCGGACCATTGAGTAAACTCTCGTTTTGTGTTTTTGCGCGCATTTCAGGTGGCGTATTTTCCATTAATAATGCAAGCAGTTGTTTCTCGGCTTCTTCAACCACTTCCATCATTTTTTTGATGACTTGCCCAGTTAAATCCTGGAAATCCTGCGCCATCATGATTTCTAACAGTTCCGCTTTGGTGGTTTCACTGTCTTGGATCACTTGCCCTAAAAAGGCTTCTGTTGACTCACGTAATTGAGCTGGAACCGCATCACTCGCTGCTTCTTGCCACTGTTGTTGCAGAGCCTGCGCATTTTTATTCATATCCACTTGCAGTGGTTTGATGACATCAATGCCGTTTAAGGTTTTTTCTGCCGCTTGAGCCGTCATTTGCGCGATATAACGCAACCTATCTTTCCCATCTGGAATGCTAGCAACAGCCTGTTGAACGCTTTTTTCTAAGCCTAACTCGCGCATGCTTTCGCGCAAGGTTCTCATCAGCGTACCAATGCGTGTAATGACTTGTTTTAAATCATCATTTCCGCTGCGAATACCTTCCATACCTACTTGCTCAGTCATGAAAATCTCCTTTGGTACGCACTGTTATTGCAGACCCATTTTTTCAAATACTTTATTCAGTTTTTCTTCTAAGATGGCAGCGGTGAACGGTTTAACCACGTAACCACTTGCCCCTGCCTGTGCGGCAGCAATAATGTTTTCTTTTTTCGCTTCCGCGGTCACCATCAAAACAGGAATGTGCTTGAGTGCATCATCACCACGAATGGTTTTAAGCAGCTCTAAACCATCCATATTTGGCATATTCCAGTCTGCAACTACAAAATCGATGCTGCCAGCACGAATTTTTTCTAATGCATCAACACCATCTTCTGCTTCATCTATTTTGCTAAACCCGAGCTCTTTTAATAAGTTACGGACGATACGACGCATGGTAGAAAAATCATCAACAACCAGAAAACTAAGATCTTTAGCGGCCATAACCACTCCTTCAAATACAATTGTGAATTTCCGCCGCTGTTACACAGTGACAGAAGAAAGTCTTGCTAAAACACTTGGGGCAATTTTTCGAATATCTTGCACTTCGTCCACTGCATCCATTTCAATCGCGGCTCGTGGCATACCAAACACCACACAACTGCTTTCGTTTTGTGCGTAGGTGATTGCTCCTTGTTTACGTAAATTCAATAACCCTTTGGCGCCATCCATCCCCATACCAGTCAGTAACACACCGATGCATTTGCGCCCGACACATTGGGCAACCGAATCAAATAACACATCCACCGATGGACGATGGCGATTGACGGGTTCGCTCTGCTGCAAAATCACTTGGAAACCTTTGCCTTTATCGGCAATCAACATGTGTGAATCACCGGGGGCAATATAGGCATGGCCTTTTTGCAGTAATTCATTGTTTTCAGCTTCTTTTACCGTTAACACACACAGTTTATTGAGCCTGTCAGCAAATGAGCGTGTAAACCCCGCAGGCATATGCTGCGTAATCACCACTGGCGGGCATTCACGCGGTAACATTTCTAAAAATTGGCGAATCGCTTCTGTTCCGCCAGTGGATGCACCGACGGCAATCACCCTGCTGTTACACACATACGGCGACAACGCTTTAGCTTGTGAAACGGGCTCAGTCACTTTTTTCTCTGGCTTCGCAAAGCGGCTACGCTGGGTAATTTTTGACATCGCCGCCGCACGGATTTTTTCACCGATAATATCGCGATAGCTCATCATGGTTTCGCGGATACCAATTTGCGGTTTAGTGACAAAATCCACAGCGCCAAGCTCCAACGCTTTGAGCGTCACTTCAGAACCTTTTGAGGTCAGCGTCGACACCATCACCACAGGCATTGGGTGCAAACGCATTAATTTTTCCAAAAAATCAATACCATCCATACGCGGCATTTCAACATCTAACGTGATCACATCAGGTTCGAGCTGCTTAATTAAATCACGCGCAACGTAAGGATCGGGGGCAGTATCCACCACCTCCATATCGTCATGGCTATTAATGATTTCACGCATTAATTGACGCATCAGTGCCGAGTCATCCACACATAGCACTTTTATTTTTTTCATTACCCCCTCCTTCCAGCTTGTACGCTGTAGACGGTTTGTCCTTTGATCACAAAGCTTTGCGTTAATTGTGATAGGTTTTCTGAATGCCCAATAAATAACAAGCCATCTGGCTTAAGCAGTGGCGCAAAACGCTCAAGCATTTTTATTTGCATATCTTTATCAAAGTAAATCATTACGTTACGGCAAAAAATTGCATCAAAGCGATGTTGAAGTTGCCAGTCATGATCACTCAGATTTAAATAACGAAATTCAATCATCTGCCTTAACGCAGGTTTGACTCGTGCATAACCTTCAAATTCACCAACCCCTTTCATAAAGTAACGTTGGCGTTGAAGCGCACTCAGTGACTTCAGTTCTTCAATGCGGTAGACACCTTGCTTTGCTTTTTCAAGCACTTCGGTATCGATATCACTCGCTATCACTTTGGCATTAACGGCATTTGGCCCCAGCACATCACTTAGTGTCATCGCGATGGAATAAGGCTCTTCACCTGTTGAAGAAGCGGCACACCAAATCGTGATTGGACTATTTTTACGTGCACGAATAAAATCCGTTAGCGTGACAAAATGGTGTGGCTCACGAAAGAATGCCGTTAAGTTTGTGGTTAACGCATTAACGAAAGCTTGCCATTCCGCATTATGTGGCTCGCGCTCAAGCATCCGTAAGTAATCAGAAAAATTGTCGAGATTACAGTCACGTAACCGCTTTAACAGCCGGTTATAGACCATATTTTTTTTATTCATGGTTAGGACTATGCCTGATTTTTTATGAATAAATCGACAAACCCGACCAAACTCATCATCAGTCAGTGGTTCTATCTGTGGTACAAAAAGCATCGTACTTGTCGTCCTATTCAATAAAAATCCAGAAGCAGCCACCTAATGCGCTGCCTTTAATGGCAAGGGAAATGCTCAAAACGGTTCATTTCCCCCTGCCGAAAACTCATTGTGAGTTTTCTCAACACTTAATATCGACTGCGATTTGCTGCACTTTCAGGGAGTTCAAAGAATGCCACGGTATCAACTAAGTTATTGGCTTGGTCTTCAAGTGCTGCTGTCGCGCTGGTGGATTGCTCAACCAAGGCGGCGTTTTGCTGTGTCACTAAATCCATTTGGCTCACTGCGGTAGCAACTTGCTCAATTCCGCGACTTTGCTCATTCGAGGCAGAGGCAATGTTCCCCATTAATTCAGTTACTTGGTTTACCGCAGCAACCAATTCATTCATGGTTGCACCCGCTTCATTCACCAACTGAGAACCTTGGCTTACGCGCCCCACAGACTCATCAATTAATGTTTTAATTTCTTTTGCGGCTTCAGCACTGCGTTGTGCTAATGCCCTAACTTCCCCTGCTACCACAGAGAATCCACGGCCTTGTTCACCCGCACGTGCCGCTTCAACCGCAGCATTTAGGGCTAAGATATTGGTTTGGAATGCGATGCCATCAATCACACTAATGATCGCGCTAATTTTTTGCGAACTATTAGAAATCGATGTCATGGTATCGATAACATCTTCAGTGATTTCACCGCCCTTCGTTGCCGTTTTTGAAGCACTAACCGCAAGTTCACTGGCTTGACGTGCGTTATCCGCATTCTGTTTAACGGTCGCAGTGAGCTCTTCCATACTGGCCGCTGTTTCTTCAAGAGATGCCGCTTGCTGCTCTGTACGAGAAGATAAGTTGTTATTACCTAACGCAATTTCACGAATACCGGTATACATTTGGTCGGTATTCGTACGCAATGCCGTGACAGAAGTGACTAACGATTCTTGCATTTGTTTGAGCTTGCCAAACACCTCGCCAATTTCATCACGTGTAGTCACTTCGATATGTTCATTCAACTTGCCATCTGCGACTAAAGCAAAGTGATCTCCCATACTTTTCAGTGGGTTAATCACTTTACGTTTCATCCAATAATGAGCAAAAGCGATCACTAAAATAATAATCACGATCACTGAACAGAATGAGCTCCACGCAAAGGTGTTGTACATGCGTGCAGCAGAAAGAGATTCGTCGTTTTCAACATTCAGCAATGCAAGATATTCATCAATCACTTGAGCGAGCTGATCTTGGTTTTCTTGGGCAGGAAGCTCAATATAAGCTGCAACATCTTTGTTATCTAAGTGTGTTTTTAATGCTTTTAGCGTCACAACAAAGGCTTGATATTTCGCATCAAGGGCGGCGAGATTTTCTTTCTCACTCAAAATCGGTTGGTTCTTAAAGGTGGTGTAATCTTTCTGTGCTTCTTCTAATAATTTATCGAAAGTCACTTGTGTTTCTTCGATGAGTTGATCATGCCCACCCACTTTATTTAATAATGCAATTTGCGTTAGGCTATTACGCGCTTGCATTAAATGCTTATTGGTTTCCTCAAGCATGGCTCGCTTATCAGAACCCAAATCAATACGTTCTAATGCATTTAATTCACTAACAACAATCCCAACAGAAACCCCGCTCGACACAATCTGCATTCCACAAAATAAAAATAAAAGCAGATATAAACTCACCGAAATTCGGATATTTTTACCAAACATAGATAATCCCCATTTGTGCCAGCTAAGAGAGCTGTTTGCTTAAAACATTGCTTGTTTTCTAATGCACAGAAACGCTGCAAAGCCTGAGCCTTGCAGCGTGAAACCATGCTTAATGCTTAGAAAGTTTCCCAGTTGTCATCATCTTTATGTTCCTTCGATGATAATTTTTTCAAATCCGGGGTTTTCACGATATTGGATACCGTTCTTGCCGCCGGTTTTGTATTGCGTATTTCACTTTGTTTTAACGGTGGTAGACGGAAAATTGAGATAAGCTGTGACAGCTTAGCCACTTGCTCTTCTAATACATTCGCTGCCACTGCTGACTGTTCAACTAACGAGGCGTTTTGTTGGGTCACTTTGTCCATTTCAGCGACGGCAATGCTGACCTGCGAAATACCTTTGCTTTGCTCATCAGAAGCGGTAGCGATGTGCGTCATGATGTCAGTAACTCGCGTGACTGACTCCACAATTTTCGTCATCGTCTCACCCGCATCTTCTGCTTGGCGCGCACCTGTTCCCGTTCTTGAAACTGAGTCTTCAATCAACGTTTTGATTTCTTTGGCGGCATCTGCACTGCGCTGTGCGAGGTTACGTACTTCATCTGCCACAACAGCAAAGCCACGACCATGTTCACCAGCACGTGCTGCCTCAACGGCTGCATTAAGTGCTAAGATGTTGGTTTGGAAAGCAATACTGTCAATCACTGCGGTGATATCAGAGATTTTTTGTGAGCTATCAGCGATGTTCAACATGGTACTCACCACGTTGGAAACCACTTTTCCACCTTCTTTTGCAATAACAGAAGCTTGGTTTGCATATTCACTAGCTTGATGGGCATAGTCTGTATTTTGCTTAACCGTTGCGGTTAGCTCGCTCATACTGGCGGAAGTCTCTTCCAAACACGCCACTTGCTGCTCAGTACGTGAAGAAAGGTCGTTATTGCCAGCGGCAATTTCAGTGGTGCCTTGATAAATAGTTTCACTGCCATCTAATACGCCACGAACCGTGTTAATCAGCTCTTGCTGCATGTGCTGAACACCATTGGCTAGTTCGCCAATTTCGTTATTCGAGGTTGTGGTAATAGAAGGCGTTAAGTCACCCGATGCGAAGACTTTAATGCGCTCGTTTAATGCACCTAACGGCTCAATAATCCCTTTACGCACATAGCGATAACTGAAGAAACCAATAAAGGCGAGCAGAATCGATAACGTCACTAACATGTATAATGATTGGCGATAATTGTTATCTGCATTAACGACTTCTTCTTGGAAATCCGCTGAAATATCGGCGAAATATGCATTAAATTGCTCTTCAAACTTCATCTGATGACCCGACGTCCTGTGGGCATAGAACCCTTCTAGGTCGCCTTTTTCAGCGAAATCACTGAGTTTAATTAATGCATCGCGGTAGGTTTCATAAGTGCTAAAAAGCTTTTCAAACTTGGCTTTATCATACTCCGAGCTTTGCATCAGCTTGTTATAACGATCATATGCATCATCCGCAGCTTTAAAGTTTCGTTTTGCCGCTTTAATCAAGTCTTCCGTTGTCGCATCATCTTGAATTTTGCGACCGTCTAAAAGATAGGCGTTGATTGACCGATTTAAGTTGGCTCGGGCCTGTAAAAGGTTAACCCAGCTTTCTGTTAATACTTGTCTTTGGCGTTGTAGTGAATTTAAATAACTAATACTGTCACTGTTATCGCCGAGTTTGGTGAACATCAACCCACTGGATACCAGTTGCAGTAAAATAAAGATAAAAATGACGGACAAAAGTCCTGATACGATTTTAATTCGACTGTACATGACGTTTTACTAACATTATTTGTTGTATTTTGGATATCGGTCATCCAACCAAAAACTTTAGTTAATGACTTATTATTATTTGAGCAATTATTTAGGCTGAGGATCACTCAGCCATGCTGTCAATAAGCGCCATCTCATCACTGGTCAGTAGCTTTTCAATGTCCACTAAAATGAGCATTCGGTCGTTAAGTGTCCCTAAACCAGTAAGATATTGGGTCGATAATGTCACTGCAAAATCAGGTGGTGGCGCAATTTGTTCTTCGTTCAGCACCAACACATCTGAAACGCCGTCAACCACAATACCGACCACGCGGTCTTTTAAATTCACCACAATCACGACGGTGTTGTCGTTGTACACCACATTTTCATGGGAGAATTTCACCCGTAAATCGATAATTGGGATAATGACACCACGCAAATTCGTCACACCTTTAATAAAATCAGGTGTATTTGCGATACGCGTGACTTGCTCGTAACCCCGAATTTCCTGCACTTTTAAAATTTCAATGCCGTACTCTTCTTCACCCAAGGTAAAAATGAGGTAACCTTCGCCGTTTTTTTCTTCTTCGTGCTTATTTAAATCATCATCTAACATTGACATGGTGTATGGCCTCTATTTAGTGCACGACAGGTTGGGAAACCTGCTGTTTCTTTTTGATCAAAATGCTGTTATTCATTTTTTGCAGCTCTGCGACATCTAAAATCAATGCCACTGAGCCATCGCCCATAATGGTTGCAGCAGAAATACCCGGGATTTTGCGGTAGTTGCTTTCGATGTTTTTCACCACCACTTGTTGCTGCCCAACAAGTTTGTCCACCAGCAAGGCAAATCGATGCCCCGCATTTTGAATAATTAGCACAATGCTGTTATCCAAATTGCGTTCTGCTTCCTCAATAGAAAAAACGTGGTGTAGTTCGACCAACGGCAGGTATTCTCCACGAACCAACAACATTTTTTCCTCACCCGCTAGGCGATAGATATCTTCTTGTCGTGGTTGCAAAGTGCTAATAATCGCGCTCAAAGGCACAATAAATACGTCTTCCGCCACTTTAACCGACATCCCATCAAGGATTGCGAGGGTTAAAGGAAGCAAAATACGAATAATGGTACCTTTACCTTCAGTGAAACCGATTTGAATACGGCCGCCCATATCCTGAATATTTCGTTTCACCACATCCATACCCACACCACGGCCCGAGACATCGGTCACCACTTCTGCGGTGGAGAAACCAGGAGCCATGATCAGCATCGCCACTTCATCATTACTCATGGCATCATGCACATTCATCCCTTGGGAACGCGCTTTCGCTAAAATACGCTCGCGGTTAAGCCCTGCCCCGTCATCCCGCACTTCAATGCAAATATTGCCACTTTGATGCGCGGCAGCGAGTGTCAACGTCCCTGCTTCTGGCTTCCCATTTGCCACACGGACATCAGGCTTTTCGATACCATGATCTAAGCTATTACGGACAAGGTGATTTAGCGGGTCGACAATGCGCTCAATCAGGCTCTTATCAAGTTCTGTTGAGCTACCCTCAACTTTTAACTCAATTTTCTTACCTAATTTCGAGGCAATATCACGCACCATGCGCGGGAAACGACTGAAAACATAATCCATTGGCATCATGCGGATAGACATGACTGACTCTTGCAGGGCACGCGAATTACGCTCCAATTGCACAATAGAACTGAGTAAGTCACTGTATTCGTTTTGATCAACGTGCTGGCTGTGTTGTGTCAGCATGGACTGGATAATCACTAACTCACCCACAAGGTTGATAAGTTGGTCAACTTTTTCCACTGCAACACGGATACTACTGGAATCGCCTTTCGGTTTTGTTACCGCAGGCTTTTTCGAAGGGCTTGCTGCTACTGCAGACTTAACCACTTCTTTTGGCACCACAATTTCCGTTTCCTGACTGGGTTCATCTTCACTTTCTTGTTCTGCTTGTGGTGCGAACGATTGGCAATCGGAAAACGAAGCGGCTTCCTGTGCAATTTGTGATTCATCCACCACAAAACACAGTACCCCGCAAATATCCTCGATGTCGGTATTTGTGCCTAACCATGCTTGCAGGCTATTTACCGCTTTTTCGGTATGATATAAATGACCAAACAGCTCGAGCTCATCGGCGAGTAAATCCACTTCAGTTTCTTTAAGCCCACTTAATGTGATTTTAAAGTAATGTGAAAATTCCCCTTGAGATTCAATACGTTTCTCTTCGTCGGTGACCTCTTCTATAGGTTCAACATTTTCAACAGTCGGTACCGCGTCAATCACCTCTTCGACATGATTTTCAACACGCCCAAGCACTTCACAAATCCGTTTAAATGACTCATCATCGGGTAACGAATCATTTTTGTATGCATCGAGCTGAGATGCCATCACATCTTTGGTATCCAAAAATACATCGATGATGTCAGGCGTGAGTGTTAACTCATCATGACGTGCCTTATCGAGCAAGTTTTCCAGTGTGTGCGTGGTGTTTTGCAACTGTGTGAAACCAAAGGTTGCAGCACCTCCTTTTATTGAGTGCGCACTGCGGAAAATGGCATTTAGCTGCTCGCTATCCGGGTCAAAAGGATCAAGCTCAAGTAAATGTTGTTCCATATCCCTGAGCAACTCGTCGGCTTCATCGAAAAAAGTTTGATAAAACTCGGTAATATCCATGGTTTTTATCCAGTTTCGCTTAGGTTTCACTTAACGCTGACTGCCGGAAAATCCGGCAGGCAATAAAAAATCACAATGTACTGCTTCACAAACACAGTCTATTCATCGGCTTTTTTCTGTGTTTTCGCCGTCACCACATTCTCAGTAGTCAACTTCGGTGCCGGCTTACCCAACACGTCAGAAATCGGTTTTGCTCCGTCGTATTCACGTAATATTTGTTTTGTTTCCTCATCATTGAGAACAATGATGCTGATCCGCCGGTTAATCGGCGCAAGTCCATTGTCTTTATCTAAATGAATGGCTGATGCCATACCAACCACCCGTAATACCTTGCTCTCATCCATACCCCCACGGATTAACTCACGTCGCGAAGCATTTGCTCTATCTGATGAAAGCTCCCAGTTGCTGTAATTCGCCCCGTTGGCATACGCTAAATCATCGGTATGGCCTGATATGCTGATTCGATTGGGGGCATCATTTAGTAAAGGCGCTATGGCGCGTAGAATGTCGCGCATGTAAGGTTCGACTATTGCAGAGCCAACTTTAAACATCGGGCGATTTTCACTATCTACAATTTGAATGCGCAGACCGTCATTAATCATGTCGATCAATAAATGCGGTTTTAACTCATTTAAGCGTGGGTCTTTTAAAATAGCTTGTTCAAGAGCTTCTTTAAGTTTTTCAAAACGATAACTAGCGTTACCATCAATGATATTATTCGGTTCAGGCATCACGTCCCCTTCACGGAAAATGGGATCTTTACCACCCCCCGGAATAGGGTTAGTGGCATCGCCACTTTTTGTGCCTGGGTTTATTGCAGTGCTAAGTGGAGTCCTAAAATACTCTGCAATTTGGGTGAGTTCTTGAGGACTTGAAATTGATATCAGCCACATCACCAAAAAGAACGCCATCATCGCCGTCATAAAATCGGCATAAGCAATTTTCCACGAACCACCGTGACTACCTTGATGATGAGAATTACGTTTTTTGACTCGAATTACATGAGGGGTATTGGCTGCCATCCTAATGTTACTCCTCAGTGGTTTCTTGTGAGCGAGCACCCACTTTCACTTCGCGAACTCTATCTTCCAATTCGACGAATGATGGCCTATCAGCACTGAATAACACTTTGCGACCAAACTCCACCGCAATTTGCGGCGCGTATCCCTGTAATGCAGACAAAAATGTCACTTTGATGCATTCCATCATTTTTAATTGCTCGCTGCTGCGCAACCTTATCAACGCAGCTAAAGGCAGAATAAAACCATAAGCGACTAAAATACCTAAGAACGTCCCGACCATCGCATGGGCAATTAATGCACCAAGTTCGCCAGCTGGTCTGTCCGCGGAACCTAATGCATTCACCACACCTAACACCGCCGCGACAATACCAAAAGCAGGCATTGAATCGCCTACCATGTTTAATCCCGAAGCTGGCACTTCATTTTCTTGGCGGAAAGTTTCAAGTTCTTCATCCATTAATGCTTCAATTTCATGACTTTGTAAGTTACTACTCACCATCAAACGCAAGTAGTCCACGATAAACATCATGGTAGAAGGGTCTTTGAGAATACGAGGATATTGAGAAAAAATTTCGCTTTCTTGGGGGTTTTCAATGTCTTTTTCTAATGCAAGTAACCCTTGTTGGCGAGATTTATTGAGTAACTGAAATAACAATGCCATTAAGTCCATTGACATCGTTTTATTGTAGGAGGAGCGACGGAAGAGTTTTGGTAATACTTTACATAAGGCGATGATGGATTTGCCGCTGTTACCAACGACAAATGCCCCTAAACCAGCACCTAATATAATAACAAATTCAGCGGGTTGATATAGCGCGCCTAAATGGCCACCGACCATGATATAACCGCCAATAACCGCTACTGTAACAATGATATACCCGATGAGTATTAACACAATATTCCCTTTCACTCCGTTGGTTAACAGATGGCAGTCAAAGGGAATATTAGGAGTAACAAGCAGAAAACTGCCTGTTGACCAAATCAATCCAATTTTACATTACCGCTTTAGTAATGCCATCCTGTCGATATAGCGTAATATCGGCGAGATGCTCGGAAAGTTTACGTTTTTTTATTGCACGTGATGGCGGCTGGCACAAACTACACGTAAAACTATTTTCTGGAATGTGCGCATAAGTGATAAATGAACCTTGGCAGCAACTGCATTTTGAACTTTGCAGCATGCCACTTTCAACAAAGCGAACAAGCGTCCAAGCACGAGTCAGAGCTAACAATGGCTCAGTTCCAGGCTCTGGAATACATTGCTCTAGATACAAACGGTAAGCTTTTAAAATGGCATCAACACCTTGGCAATGGCCACTTTGTAGTAAAAATTGATAGGCGTTATAAAACATGGATGAATGAATATTTTGCTCCCATGTCATAAACCAATCAGTTGAGAACGGTAACATACCTTTTGGTGGGGGGCAGCCTCGAAGTTCCTTGTACAACCGAACTAAACGTCCGCGGCTAATTTGGGTTTCACTTTCTAACATTTGAAGGCGAGCGCCTAAAGAGATTAATTCCATGGCTAAGCGAATGTCATTCGCTTCTTGGACAATACTTTTTTCAGCTGCGGTACTCATCTTTTTCTCGCTATATCAGTGTCACCTTGATTATGCGTTTGCAATAATCGAGTCGATAAAAGGATACCCGTATGAATTTGTTGCAATTCATCAACCCTCGAATCACGTGTCAGCTTTTCAATCGTATCGCTATTCTCAAATCTAAACTGACAGATTAGCTGGTTTGTTTCTGCCAATTTGACCAATTGAGGGAGCGTAAGGTCTGCTAAAGTAGTCGCCATTGCATCAGAGATCCCAAGACGAAACATCGCAGAAGCTTTCTCTTGGGAGATGAGTTTTTGGGCTAATAGCAAATATGAGAGGTTAATATCGTATATATGCTTCAGAAAATCTGTCGTCGAGCTCATTTTTTTTCCTTTCCGAATATTTATCAACATCTGTGTGCAAAAAGAACAAATATGAATTTGAAAGTTTTGTGTGGTTAAAAAGTTTTATTAGTAAATTTAATTTAACTGGATAAATGTATTCCATTACTTCCCATGTTTCCGTTGGTGAATACCCAGTTTGGAGTATAAAAACACAAATTTTCAAACTTAAATTAAATACATTTCCTGAATACCTACAAACAATAAAGAGTGACTAAAAAGTTAGCACTTTCAGTAAAAGTCAGAATTTGCCGATGTCATTATTAGTCGTCAATTATTATGCACCACTAAATTAACTATTCAAGGTACTTATGTTTCTTTTTATCTCATTGGGTTGATTATCCATTTATTCATTAAATAATCTTTATTATTTCCTTATCTTCTTCCTCCCTAACTCAAATATCCACAACACTTTAGTTTACCCTATATCAAATGACAGGATTTTAATCAATGCATCAACTCCTTAGATGGGATTTGAAAGCAAAAAAGTCCAATCACAACATCAAAATCAATATACTGATCTAGGTCAATGTTTGGTATTGAGAAACTAAACCTACTATTACAGATACAGCTTATTATCGGCAGCGTGCGAATAAAACTTACTCATTAATTTTCAATCAGTTTAATCAAAACATTATGCATCATTCAAAATTATTCAATCCTAATTAACGTATTTAAAGTTATTAAATTGTCATACATATAATACTATCACTTAAAAATTTCATTAAAATATTTAAACAATGGTTATAATGCACTCACATTATAATATTAATAAAATTAATACACACAATGAAACCTATTTGTAATAAATTGAATATTTGGCTTAAATATATTTGTTATATATCGTTAGTCCTTTTATATTTTCAGTAATTTTCATGTTATTATTTTTTTAAAGTTACATTTTTCAATAATTAATTTTTATTTTTTTATTGCAATAACTCAAAAATTAATTTTTTTAATAAAATGATCAACCTACAGCAAGGCATAGCCCCCCGAAATCTAACAAAAAATGAAAGTTTCAATTGAGAACATTCTGTTTCAACTACGCACTTTTACTCGTTTTATAATATTCAAAATAAGAGGAAAGGCAGTTTTTCCTCGTGTGTTTTAATTTTTATTTTTACTTGAATTTTTTTACTTTTTTACTAGCTAATTAATAATAATATAACCTTGGGTTATTATAACCATAAATTACTATATACTTTTATTTTAACAAATAGTGAATTCAGTACATTTTGCTTAAGTAAATTCGCTTAGAAGCTGACACTAAAACCCAAAAATCAATTGGTTTTATTTAAAATAATTCAGTGAGCTTTTAGCATGCAAATTCAACAAAATAATATGTAGCTATTTGAGCAAAAAAGATTACAAGAATTGAGACTTTGTTCACACTTAATTTCTTTATTTCTGAATGGTTTCCGAATAAAAGACGATTGCTATTACTCATCTCTATTTTTTGGTTTAAAAAATAAGCTACCTGAACAAAACACCGACATAATATATTGATAATGCAAGTAAATAATTGTTTTTTCCGATAGATTATTCTGACACTAAATACGTATTGATTTATACTGTTTACTTGCTGCTCTATTGATAGGAGAAAAGGACATGTTTACTTATTATGCTAACGTTGAGTTTATCGAAGAAGAAGGTGCGTTCGACATCAGTTTTTGCGATTTTCCCGATATCGAAGGTGTGACTTTTTGCAAAGATGATGTTGAACTGGAGGCTGAGGAGGTTTTATTAGCGACATTTGCGCAATACATCACCTTGAGAAAAGCCATCCCATTACCACACCTACATAATGAAAATGCATTCCCTATTTATTTGCCAATAATATGCTGCCTTAAAATTGCTCTACATAATGCCATTTTAGAGACAAAAACCTTGCGTGTTGATTTAGCAAGAAAACTGAATATTAATGCGCAGCAAATAGAGCGATTACTGGATATTCACCATGCTTCAAAAATAGATGCATTAGAACAAGCTTTGTACTTGTTAGGATATGAGGCAACAGTTTCGGTACATAAAAGAGTTCAAGATTAGATGATAATCAACCTGTGTACTTCATAAGAATAACTACACATCTCTATTTATATTGAATAGATATTCAACTTACCTTGCTGTTAATTTATCTGGTTTTGCTTACCTGTTGTTTTAACAGCCTATTAATCACTTTTTCCTTATTACTTTTTTAAAAAAAGATACTCACTTCCAATATAATTTAGCCCAGCGCTCAAATCAAATAACCAGTATTTCAGCGAGAACAGTAAGACAAGCTGATAACTTTCACTTTAAGTACAGGCCTGAATGAAAATTTAACGCACATACCCGATGAAAATGAGGATGTGTCTATTACTCGCGTTCACATAGTAGTCAGATTAATAGTAGTCAGATTAAAAAATGACGGTGTTCAGTTTAAAGTCATGACATATACTCAGGGTATTGAATAAATAACATTACTTTAGCAAGCATCGACTTTCAATGACTGCGTCCCAAATACGTCCCAACTGGCATGCGTAGTAATGCAATTAATACGTAACGCGTTGAAAAGGTGGTGGGTTGTTGGGGGTTCGAACCCCAGACCGAGCGATTAAGAGTCGCCTACTCTGCCAACTGAGCTAACAACCCAATGCAAAATATTTAACGCCTATCAATTGCTACAGTCAATATTATTCTGCTATTTTTATTATGTAAGTTAATTTTTAGTGTTGAATGTTAAGTTAACGATAATGATAGATTGAATAAGCAACACTCTGCCTCTAACTCGGTAAGTTTTTCTTACTCTAATTGAGATTTATGTCACAATATTTCACGCAAACATAACCACACAAATAAAAAAATACTGTGGTCAATTATAACAAACTACTACGGACACTTTACAGTATGGAAGAAAATGCAACATCAAACCCGACTCAGCACTCAGCTGATCGCAACCAGTTAAAACGAAGCCTTAGTAACCGCCACATTCAATTAATTGCAATTGGCGGCGCAATTGGAACAGGTTTATTCATGGGGTCAGGGAAAACCATCTCCCTTGCGGGGCCATCAATCATATTCGTCTACATGATAATCGGCTTTGTACTATTTTTCGTCATGCGTGCAATGGGTGAGCTCTTACTCTCTAACCTTGACTATAAGTCCTTCAGCGATTTTTCTGCTGACCTTATAGGGCCATGGGCGGGCTTTTTCGTTGGCTGGACCTACTGGTTTTGTTGGGTGATCACTGGGATAGCTGACATTATTGCAATAACGTCATATGTCAGCTTTTGGGTGCCAGACTTCCCTGAATGGGTCACTTCATTTATTTGTGTCATTACCTTACTCACGCTCAACTTAGTATCCGTTAAACTATTTGGTGAGCTTGAATTTTGGTTCGCGATGATAAAAATTGTTGCCATTATTGCCTTAATTGCTGTTGGTGGCACACTTATCGCGATGAATTTCCAATCACCAACAGGCCACACGGCATCATTAAGTAATATATGGAATGATGGTGGGATGTTCCCGATGGGGATAAGTGGCTTCTTTGCAGGCTTCCAAATCGCGATATTTGCCTTTGTTGGGATTGAATTAGTCGGTACTGCTGCCGCTGAAACCCGTGATCCTGAGAAATCCTTACCAAAAGCTATCAATGCCATTCCAATCCGTATCATTGCTTTCTATGTTTTATCACTGATTGTGATTATGGCCGTAACACCTTGGCGTACAATTTTGGCGGATAAGAGCCCATTCGTTGAAATGTTTGTGTTGATCAGCCTACCTGCTGCAGCCAGTATCGTTAACTTTGTGGTCCTGACCTCAGCGGCTTCTTCTGCAAATAGCGGTGTATTTTCCACCAGCCGGATGTTATTTGGCTTGTCTAAAGAAGGTGATGCACCGAAAAAATTTAGCCAGTTATCGGAAAAAGCGGTACCTGCCACAGGGTTAATTTTCACCTGTATCTGCCTTAGCTTTGGTATTGTGCTTATCTATTTTATTCCCAATATCATGCATGCGTTCACCTTAGTCACCACGGTATCTGCTATTTTGTTCATGTTTATTTGGAGTATGATTTTATACAGTTACCTTAATTTTCGCCGTAAACGCCCTGAAATGCATAAAGCGTCTCATTATAAAATGCCCGCGGGAATTATTATGTCTTGGGTAAGCTTAGCGTTCTTCGCCTTTATGATTGTCTTACTCGCATTCCAACACGATACAAGACAAGCGCTTATCGCAACACCAATTTGGTTTATCGTCTTGTTTATTGGCTACCAAATTGTGAAGCGCCGCAAAACAAATTAAGCCCGTTAAGCGCTTTACCAATAAAAAGGCCGAATCTGTTTCTAGCAGTTCGGCTTTTTTATTGGATTACCTTGTCACTCGATGGCGAGCATTAGTTCGCTTTATATTCAGATTCAGCTTGTTCAAAACGCGCTTGCGCTTCTGCACTTGGCGCTTTAGTGATTAAACTCACCACAACAATCGCGATAGTCGAAAAGATAAAACCTGGGATAATTTCATATAATGCAAACCATTTGTATTGCATCCAAACTAATACCGTAATAGCACCCACTAACATTCCCACCAGTGCGCCCGTACGTGTCATGCGTTTCCAAAGAACAGATATCAATACAACTGGACCAAACGCAGCACCAAAGCCCGCCCATGCATTACTCACTAACCCTAATACTTTATTATTTGGGTCACGAGCGATATAGATAGCAATAGCAGCCACAAGCAGTACCATAAAACGCCCAACCCAAACTAACTCTTTTTGGCTTGCTGTTTTACGAATAAATGGCTTGTAGAGATCTTCGGTTAATGCACTTGCGCACACTAATAATTGACAACTTAAGGTACTCATTACCGCGGCTAAAATTGCAGAAAGCAATATACCTGCTATCCATGGGTTAAATAATATCGTCGCTAATTCCATGAAAATGCGTTCATTATTTTGTGTTACAGCACCTGCCACGCTTGGGTTCATTTCGAAATAACCGATCCCAAAGAAGCCTACTGCAATCGTACCGCCTAAACAGAGAACCATCCACGTCATACTAATGCGTCTTGCTGAGTGGATTGTTTTGTGTGAATCTGCCGCCATAAAACGCGCTAAAATATGCGGTTGACCAAAATAGCCTAATCCCCAACCTAATAAAGAGAGGATAGCAATAAAGTTCATGCCCTTGAACATATCAAGATATTCTGGGTTTTTCGCTTTAATCACTTCGATAGAGGTATCTACGCCGCCCATAGATAAAATAACGACAATCGGTGTCAGTATCAGCGCAAAAATCATTAACGAAGCCTGAACTGTATCTGTCCAACTTACCGCTAAAAAGCCCCCTAAGAAGGTATAGGCAATTGTTGCTAACGCCCCTAACCACATGGCTTTTTCATAACTAATATGGAATGTGCTTTCGAACAATAAACCACCCGCAACAACACCCGATGCACAATAAATGGTGAAGAAAACTAAGATAACAATGGCAGAAATAATCCGTAAAATTTTACTGTTGTCTTCAAAACGACTGGTAAAATAGTCGGGTAACGTCAAAGCATTATTATTTTTTTCTGTTTGCAAACGTAAGCGGCCTGCGACGAATAACCAGTTAAAGTAGGCACCTAAGGTTAACCCTATTGCAATCCAACTTTCAGAGATCCCTGCAATAAAAATAGCCCCTGGTAGCCCCATTAATAACCAGCCACTCATATCTGATGCACCTGCAGATAATGCAGTTACGACGCTGCCTAAACTTCGACCTCCGAGAATATAATCATCAAAGTTTTTTGTTGAACGATAGGCCAAATAGCCAATTAATAACATGCCAGTAATGTATACGATGAACGTGACGATCATCGGAGTGCTTACAGTCATTTATATTCTCCATTGAGTAGCTTATTAATTTAGTTATCTTTATATGAATTACTGTTGATAACTTGTAACTTCATGGTGTTGCACTTTATTGCACATCGTTAATTTATCTTCGAGCACACCAAATAGATTGTGATTGTTCGCGTTGCACTAATTTAACATCTTAGTGACCCCATCCTAGTCAGACTCATGTTAAATTAACAAGAAATTAACTATTTTTTATTCAATAAATAGAATCCATATCACAAATGTTAAAATTTTAAGTCAAATTACCAAATGATCGTTTAATTATTCCCTTAATAAGGAAATGGTTATAATCATATGAAAAATATATAAAAATAATAACCATTGATTTTATCAATTCAATTACATCACAAAAAGTTCGACACGTTTCACATTTCCCCCAGAAACCTTGATTAACAATGTTGCACAAAGTTGCAACATTAAGATAATGTTGTGTAACTTTTCGATTATGACGACCTGTCAACTAGAGGAATTAAAATGAGTAGCACGACAACTATGGGTGTGAGACTTGATGAAGCAACTCGTGAACGCATTAAAAATGCCGCTCAACGTCTGGACCGCACATCACATTGGCTTATCAAACAAGCTATTTATAATTACCTAGAACAACTCGACAATAACCAAATCATTCCTGAGTTATCCGTCGGTATCGATGCAAAAGAAAACCAAACTGGGGAAGAGGACACCACTGTCGAGTCCAACTACCAGCCTTTCTTAGATTTTGCGGAGCACATTTTACCACAATCTGTAAAACGCTCTTCTATTACTTCTGCATATCGCATACCAGAAACCCAAGCAGTACCGATGTTACTGCAACAGGCGCAACTCCCCGCAGATCAAGCAGAAGCGGCACATAAACTGGCCTACTCCATTGCAGAAAAATTACGTAACCAAAAAAATGGCGTGGGACGTTCTGGTCTAGTACAAGGGCTGTTGCAAGAGTTTTCACTTTCTTCTCAAGAAGGTGTGGCACTGATGTGTTTAGCAGAAGCCTTATTGCGTATCCCTGATAAGGCCACTCGTGATGCCTTAATTCGTGACAAAATCAGTAACGGAAATTGGCAATCTCACCTAGGGCAAAGTAGCTCGATGTTCGTCAATGCCGCAACGTGGGGCTTATTATTTACAGGTAAATTAGTTTCAACGCATAATGAAGCCAAATTATCGACCTCCCTAAACCGTATTATCAGTAAAAGCGGCGAACCTCTGGTGCGTAAAGGCGTGGACATGGCAATGCGCCTAATGGGTGAGCAATTTGTGACAGGCGAAACCATTTCCCAAGCCTTAGCAAATGCACGCAAGCTAGAAGATAAAGGGTTCCGCTACTCTTATGACATGTTAGGGGAAGCGGCACTAACAGAAAAAGATGCCCAAGATTATATGGTGTCTTACCAGCAAGCTATTCATGCGATTGGTAAGGCGTCAAATGGTCGCGGAATTTATGAAGGCCCTGGCATTTCGATTAAATTATCCGCGCTACACCCTCGCTACAGCCGCGCACAATATTCCCGAGTCATGGATGAGCTCTATCCGCGTTTACTGTCTCTCGTTTTACAAGCTCACCAATACGATGTCGGTATAAATATTGACGCAGAAGAAGCTGACCGATTAGAAATCTCTTTAGATTTACTCGAAAAACTGTGTTTTGAACCACAACTTGCAGGCTGGAATGGGATTGGTTTTGTTATCCAAGCCTACCAAAAACGCTGCCCATTTGTGATTGACTCAATTATCAATTTAGCAGAACGTAGCCAGCGTCGTTTAATGATCCGACTGGTTAAAGGCGCGTATTGGGACAGCGAAATTAAACGCGCACAAATTGATGGCTTAGAGGGTTACCCAGTCTATACCCGCAAGGTGTATACCGACGTTTCATACATAGCTTGTGCTCGCAAATTATTGTCTGTACCAAACTTAATTTACCCTCAATTTGCAACGCATAACGCACATACACTCTCTGCTATCTACCAAATTGCAGGTAAAAACTACTACCCTGGCCAGTATGAGTTCCAATGCTTACACGGTATGGGTGAACCATTATACGAGCAAGTGGTCGGGAAAGTCGCAGATGGCAAGCTTAATCGCCCATGCCGTATCTATGCCCCTGTTGGTACCCATGAAACGTTATTAGCCTATTTAGTTCGTCGCTTATTAGAAAATGGAGCGAACACTTCCTTTGTTAACCGTATCGCAGATGCCACTATTCCGTTAGATGAATTAGTCGCTGATCCAGTAAAAGATGTCCTTGAACTTTCTAAAGCAGAAGGTCAAATCGGTTTACCGCATCCGAAGATCCCCCTACCCCGTGATTTGTATGGTAATGAGCGTGTTAATTCTATGGGCCTCGACTTGTCGAATGAGCACCGTTTAGCCTCTTTATCGAGTGCGCTACTCAGTGCAGCTATCCAACCGAAATTGGCTGAGCCTTTATTAGGCGGAGAATTCTCAACGAAAGATAAGCTGCCAGAAGCTCAAGCCATACTAAACCCTGCATGCCATAAAGATATTGTGGGTCACGTGCGTGAAACTACGGAACAAGAGGCAGATCATGCGTTAAATATCGCCAATGATGCTGGCACCATTTGGTTTGCAACGCCGCCATCAGAACGAGCTGCAATTTTATTACGCGCAGCCGATCTTATGGAGCAGCAACTGCAACCATTGCTTGATGTGTTAGTACGTGAAGCAGGTAAAACCTACGCCAATGCGATTGCTGAAGTCCGTGAAGCGGTAGATTTCTTAAATTATTATGCGACGCAGGTCAAACATGACTTTGATAATAATACCCATCGCCCATTAGGCCCAGTGGTATGCATCAGTCCATGGAACTTCCCACTTGCCATTTTCTCAGGACAAATTGCGGCTGCCTTAGCGGCAGGAAATACCGTGTTAGCAAAACCGGCTGAACAAACGCCACTCGTTGGTGCTATCGCAGTTTCTATTCTTCACCAAGCAGGGATCCCGCGTGATGTCTTGCAATTTTTACCGGGTAAAGGGGAAACAATCGGTGCCCAATTAGTGGGTGATAAACGCGTTCGTGGTGTCATGTTTACTGGTTCAACAGAAGTCGCAGGTTTATTACAACGTAATATTGCTGGTCGTTTAGATGCTCAAGGTCGCCCTACCCCGTTAATCGCAGAAACTGGCGGATTAAATGCCATGATCGTCGATTCTTCCGCATTAACAGAGCAAGTTGTCACCGATGTGGTTGCTTCTGCATTTGATAGTGCAGGCCAACGCTGCTCTGCATTGCGCATTCTTTGTGTTCAAGACGATGTTGCCGACAGAACGATCCGTATGTTAAAAGGCGCGATGGAAGAATGCCGTATGGGCAACCCAGAGCACCTATCCACCGATATCGGTCCAGTGATTGACCGAGAAGCAAAAGACAATATAGATCAACATATTCAACAGATGCGCAGTAAAGGCAAAACCATTTTCCAAGCAGCATTTGACAATAACGATGATGCGAAAGAGCAGCAGGAAGGAACTTATGTTAAGCCGACATTAATTGAGTTGGACAATATCAGTGAGCTGAAAAAAGAGATTTTCGGCCCTGTTCTTCATGTTGTACGTTTCAAACGTGATGAGCTGGATACACTGGTTGATCAAATCAATGCAGCGGGTTATGGCCTAACGTTAGGGGTTCATACCCGTATTGATGAAACTATCAACCAAGTCGTCAGCAAAGCCAAAGTCGGTAACTTATATGTTAACCGAAACATGGTTGGGGCTGTGGTTGGCGTGCAACCATTTGGTGGTGAAGGATTATCAGGAACTGGGCCAAAAGCAGGTGGGCCGTTATACCTCTACCGTTTATTAAGTGAGCGTCCAGAAAATGCGGTAACAAATACACTTGCACGCCAAGATGAACACTTACCGATGGATGCTAGTGCACGCGTCGAGTTACTTACTCCTTTTGATACCTTTATTGCATGGGCAGAAAAACAGCAAGCCCCAATTACACCCTCAGTGCTCGAACAATTTGCGCGTTATACCCAAGCAGGTACAACACGGCTTTTACCAGGCCCTACTGGCGAGAAAAACACCTATACATTACGCCCTCGTGGACTGATATTATGTATCAGTGATAATGAAAAAGATTGCTTAATTCAGCTCGCAGGGGTTCTAGCAGCGGGTTGCCAATCCCTTTGGCCTGATAGTGAAGCTCACCAGAAGCTATTCAAACAGCTTCCAGAGAAAGTGCGCAAAACTATTTCTATCACCAAACAGTGGCAAGAATCTAAAGAGCCAATCGAAGGGGTGATTTATCATGGAGATAGCGATCAATTAAAAGAAGTTTGTGCGATCATCGCTGAGCGTAAAGGGCCAATTATCTCTGTTCAAGGCTTTGAACGTGGTGAGACCAACTTGTTAATAGAACGCCTTGTTCACGAACGTTCATTGAGTGTTAATACAGCCGCAGCAGGCGGTAACGCAAGCTTGATGACCATCGGTTAACATACTGTAAGGCCTGACTTCATTCATCATTGAAGTCAGGTTTTTTGCTTTTTCATTAAGTTATAATCTTTACTTTGAACCGCTAAAAACGCAAAAGGTGCCCAGAGGACACCAATTTATTAATCAATAGATATTAAGTAACTATAAAATTAGCTACCTACTCTATTCTTATTATTGCATTTTTTCTGATTCCCAGAATAAATACTGTTCATATTTACGTAATGCAATATTGTAATTACTAAATGCTGAGTCTGTCATTTTTTCACTTAATTGTTCTTGAACTTTACTTGCAGTAAATTCTTTCATTGAAAAATTAGAGGAAGATAACAACTCATCTAAACGGCGTAAGCGAACAACATACTCACGAACGGTACTGTGGCTCATCTCAGTCTGTAAGAATAAATACTGTTTAAATGACATAATATCAAAGTAGTCAGTATTACTATTGCAGTAAATTTCACTACAAAAACGGCAAAGTGCAGTAAATTTACCTTGCAGCTCTCCCCAGGTACCTTCATCAACCAATTCGGTCATATCAGCGATAGCTTCTTTATTTAAGATGTCATCGTTGAAAACCAAAGAGATACGATCAAGCGTTTTGTGGCAATGTGCACAATGAGTTTGGCTGTGTTTAAAATCTTTGATGTAACGGCTCAGAGGCCGTTTCTTTACAATAGAAGCAGACATAATGGTAAAGCCCTGTGTGTAAGTCTAAAAATAAAATTGTAACAAGGGAAACCGAGTTACATACTTGTTATGCCCATAGCATTAATAGAATGTTTGCTACGTTGCATTTAAATACGGGTAAACCCGTATATCATTTCCTTACTTTCCCTTTAGGAGAATAATCCTCCTGAGAATGTAGTGTAAGAAAAGTTATTGCCCTTTACGAAAAATATTCTACCCCGTCTATCGCTCTTTGGCGAATTTCTAAGGTGAGACAATTTTGGTACGAATTTGATTTAGCGTCAACCTAATTAACTTAAATTTCGTTAACTCTATACACATACCGTTAACGGAAAACATTAAGAGAACTATCCACTAGATTGGCTTAAGGGCAAAGACTTTACCTGATTATTCCATCTTCGTACAAAGAAAATTTGATTTAAAAATCAATCTTATAGCTATTCAAAGGTTTTATTAGCAAAATTGTGAAGGAGCTCACTTTTTTCTACTATTATTGCATCGTAAATGCACAGATATTAATGCTTAAAATATTCCCTAGTTTAGTGATTTTTTATTTATGTAAACTTTTAGTTACAATTTGTGTGCTTTTTTAAACATCTTTCTCTATATACAAAAAAGTTATAAATCTAACTAAAAGTGTTATATGTGTTTTAATTGATTTAATTTCGTTCTATATCACATTTTTTGCCTTGGTTATTTTTAATAAAAAAATAACTTTACAGTACTCACCTATTTCAATTTAGCATTAACATTTACCTCTTCAGGTTACCTTAGACTAGACAACATTCCCCCATGATGAATACTTTTTTCACAATAGTGATTAATGTTGTGATTTTTAATGAATTACCCATATTTAATAAATAATCTCACTACCTGTAATTCATATTGCGACATTATTCACTAATATAGTTATTTTTATAATTACTAATTAAGATATTATTTTAGGATTAGTTACATTTGATATTAAAAACTTCTCTTATATACTTCATTTGCTATATAAATAAATAATTTTAATAAGGTTGATTATGAAAAAGTTAATTTTGGCTTGTGGTATGGGTTTACTGGCACTGACAATCACTGCTTGTTCAGAAGAAGAGAAAAAAGGTGAAGTTGCTGGTGCAACTGAAACTTGTAACGCATACTTCGCTGAAGTTGATAGCTTAATTGCTAAAGCTTCAGAAAACCCGCAAGCAAAAGCTCAGTTAGATGCTATGAAAGGTCAGCTGGAAGAAGGTAAAAAACAAGTTGCCGCATTACCTAAAGATCAGCAAGATAAAGCTTGCCAACAAGGTATTGATGCAATGAAACAAATGAAAACTGCTTTAGGTCTGTAATCGCTTAGATTATTTCAGATTACTGCAATTTTCCAAAAAAGAGCCCATTTGTGGCTCTTTTTTATGCGAAAAAAGAGTATATATACGTATATTTCAAGACTCATTCGCCTTATGCATAGGTTTTTGCAAGCTCATATTTCCCCTAGCTTATAGAATTCAAAAATTCAAAATACTAAGGAATATATGATGAACATATCTGTCAATACTATCGTTAAAACCCCCTTCTCATTAAGCAATATCATAAAAACATGCAGTAAATTTAACGGCTTAATCAAGAGTATTAAAAACACCAAGAGCCCATGTATTAAACTCTGTTTTAATCATAAACATATTGAGTTAGACAAACATAACCTACTCAATAAGCTTAAAGAGCATATTTCTGCAAAAACTGACTATAAAACGTTTGAGGTGGAAGAAAGAAAAATTCAAATATCCAGTGCAATTAATAGTGTGATTGATGAAATTCAAGCCATGTATTTGGCTGATCCCAAAAAAAAACTAGCCGTTATAAATTCGGAAGATAAAGATGTTATTTTTAAAAATGTACAACGCTATTGCGGCCTCCAAGAGTCGGGCATACTACTCAAAGCATCCCAATCCTTTATTAGGCAGCGTATTCAATATGATCCAAATGTAGACAAAGCAATCCAACATTTAAAGATAGATATAGATATAGAAAAGATAGCCACAAACTTAGACATAATAAACGCAGATAGCAAGGCAACAACAAAATATGTTGTCGAGCTAATCAATGATACCGTCTGTAAGGACTTTTACCCTGATATTGATTTTGGCAAAATTAGAGAAAGCGCAGCACAAAGCACACGCCATATATTAGAACAAAAACTATCCGAATATTATCGCCAAAAAATGGATTTCTACCTCTTAGCAACCAAAGAAACAGCGGTATAATGCAAAAAGGAGAACCTTCCTTGGTTCTCCTTTTTATTAATTTATCAATATGTTATAGCCATGTACCAAATCGCTTGATATAAAACTGTTTCATCAATTGCGCCACAACGCAGTAGCTCACTAATGTCAACGCTAACCAAGGAAAATACTCAATCGGTAATGGTTGTAATCCAATCATAGTTCCAAATGATGAAAACGGAATATATAAGCCTAATGCCATAATTAATCCCGTCGTTAACATCACTGGTAGTGCCGCAGTACTTTGAATAAATGGAATCTTTTGTGTTCTTAGCATATGAACAACCAAGGTCTGAGACAATAACCCTTCAACAAACCAGCCTGATTGAAACAATGCTTCATGTGCAACACTATTTGCTTGGAATACATACCACATCAAAGCAAATGTGGTGATATCAAAGATGGAAGATGTCGGCCCAATCCAAAGCATAAAGCGACCAATATTTTTCGCATCCCATTTACGAGGACGTTTTAAGAACTCTTTGTCCATTTTGTCCCAAGGTAATGCCAGTTGGGAAATATCGTATAGCAGATTTTGTACGAGCAAATGAATCGCTAACATTGGTAGGAAGGGAATAAATGCACTAGCAATTAATACTGAGAACACATTACCGAAGTTAGAACTCGCCGTCATATTTAGGTATTTGATAATATTACCAAAAGTTTCCCTACCTTTAATAACGCCCTGCTCTAATACCATCAAATCTTTTTCAAGTAAGATGATATCCGCTGATTCCTTCGCAATATCGGTACCCGTATCCACTGAAATTCCCACATCTGCATCACGAAGAGCAGGCGCATCATTAATTCCATCACCTAAAAAGCCGACAGTATGCCCATTTGCCTGTAATCTTTTTAAAATGCGGGATTTTTGCAGTGGCGTCAATTTACAAAAAACAGAAACTTGCTCGACTTTTTGGCTCAATTCTTCATCAGACAACGCTTCAACTTCTAAGCCAGTCATGATCTCACTGATGTTTAGCCCAACATCATGGCAAATTTTCTCTGTAATGATCGCATTATCGCCAGTCAATACTTTGACGGTGACACCATTTTCACGTAGCGCCGCGATTGCAGAAATCGCACTTTCTTTGGCGGGATCGAGGAAAGTTAAAATACCTTGTAATTCAAGTTGTTGCTCAGCTTGGGCCGAAAGAGGCAGACTAGCTTCATGTTCATTTAATACACGCGTCGCGAGCAACAATACCCGAAATCCTTGTCGGTTGTAATCACTCACTAACTCGGTAATTCTTGCTCTCGCTTGCTCATCTAAAACCAGCGATTCTCCGTTTTGCTGATAACTTTGGCAAACAGCCAGCATTTCCTCCGCAGCACCTTTACAGATAAGTAACGCATCTCCCTCCGGCGTCCTTACCGTGACAGACAATTTGCGACGAATAAAATCAAACGGTAACTCATCAATTTTTTGAAACGCTTTTAGTTGCTCAACCTCACTATTCCCTCTTCCTCGGCGAATAATGGCCTGATCCATCATATTTTTTGCACCACTTTGGTGAAAACTATTTAACCAAGCGAGTTGCAGAATTTTGCCATTTTTCTCACCATTACTATCAAGGTAATGTTCTAAAATGATCCTATCTTGCGTTAGCGTTCCTGTTTTATCTGTACAAAGCACATCCATTGCGCCAAAGTTTTGGATAGCGTTCAATCTTTTGACAATCACTTTGTGCTTCGACATCGCAATTGCCCCTTTCGCCAAGTTTGAACTGACGATCATCGGAAGCATTTCAGGGGTTAATCCTACAGCAACAGCTAAAGAAAATAGCGTTGCTTCGAACCAATCACCTTTAGTAAATCCATTGATTAATAAGACAATTGGAACCATAACCAACATAAAACGGATCAATAACCAACTAACACTATTCACACCTTTGTCAAAAGCGGTTTGTGCCCGACTGCCAACGATTGATTTTGCTAGTGAGCCTAAATAGGTTTTCCCACCCGTTGCCACCACGATACCTCGAGCTGTTCCGCTAGTAACGTTAGTGCCCATTAAGCAAATATTTGATATTTCGAGTAATTCATTTTCGGTAGGTGATACGGGATCCAGACTTTTCGCGGAAACATCCCCGAGAGTGTCATATTTTTCTACAGGGATAGATTCACCCGTTAAAATCGCTTGGCTAATAAATAGGTCTCGCGATTCAACAAGTTTTAAATCAGCAGGAACCATATCCCCCGCGGATAAAAGAACGATATCCCCAGGAACTAGGCATTTGATTGGGACTTCTTTTCGGGTTGAACGCCCAGTTTTATTGTCTCGGCGAAACACCGTTGCAGTGGTTCTAACCAAAGACTTGAGGGCTTCAGCCGCTTTATTGGTACGATATTCTTGCCAAAAACGCAGTAAACCACTTAGCAGAACCATCGTAACAATAATGATCACACCCGTTAAATCTGTCTCTTCACCTTGACGTTCTGGGATCAGATAGTCCGTGAAAAAGCTGACTAATGCCAACACTATCAGAACAAAAATAAATGGGTTTTTAAATGATGAAAGCAGCTGCTTCCAAGCAGGAGGCGCTTTTTCATGAGCAACTTCATTTTCGCCTTCAGTCACTAAGCGATCCATCGCTTCATTGTCTGCTAGGCCTAATAAATTGGTTTGATACTCATTTAGCACTTGCTCAATATTTTTACTCGCTTGCTCGCCAACTACAAATTTTTGCCGAGCAGGCGCTTTAACGCTTTTGCGTTGGTGTCTTATTTCAGTCATAACGTTGTCTCTAATACAACACTTGTGTATTTTTACGCTATCCAACTGAAAATAAGGCTATTATATCAGTTGGATAGCTCCAAATTTCGACTCCATGACGGAGGGTGATCGTCCATTTCGGCTCCTATAGTGAGTTAATTTTTTGCATTTAAGCTGGAAGCTCTGATGCCACTTTCCAATTGATAGCACTTACGCTTTGCTCAAGACTGATTCTGCACACTAATGCTTCAATCTCTTTTTGCTCAGCGGGTGTTGCCAAAAATTCCGCGCAAACCTCAAGCTGCTCTGTTTTTAATGTGTCAGCACTACTTAACGATTGCAGCCGAATATGTAGCCCATTAATGGCTTGTAAAATAAGGGTTCTAACTAAAATTTCGTCTTCTTGGTGGCACATCACGCGGATTTTATAACGCTGCTCAACGTCCAAGGCTTGAACTTGAGGCTGCTTATTGATGCGAGATGCAGCTTCTCGCAATAAAATATTTGCGCATAAAATCAATAAGGTAGCCATCAGCGCGAGTGAGTATTGCCCTAATCCACACAACACACCAATCCCCGCGGAGCACCATAGTGTTGCTGCCGTATTCAGGCCTCGAATGTTCATGCCTTCACGCATGATGACACCCGCCCCCAGAAAACCAATACCTGAAACCACTTGTGCCGCAATGCGTCCGGGGCTATCAGGTGATGTAGTCACTGAGCTTAAAATAAAAACAGCGGCACCCGTTGCAACTAATGCATTAGTTCTCAGCCCTGCCATACGTTGACGCCATTGGCGTTCAGCGCCAATTAAGGCACCAAGGCACATTGCCGAAACAAGATTTAAAATATCAGGAGTAAAAAGCATGATAATTCCTCCAAAAAAATAATTTGGATAGTGTTTTATATGCTTAATAAAAAGCACATAGCCCTATTTTGAATCAATAAAGATCCAAGAATTATTGGCTATTGCCAGGAGGAAATAGAGAGTAAAAATATACAAACATGATACACACTCAATACAACAGTAATAAGCTATTAATTAAATATAGAATAATACTTTGTTTAAAATATAAGGGTGTATGTATGATGGGGTACATCAGACACCGCCCGCCTTAGTGGCAAGCAGTGAAAAGAAAAGACGATTACTGGCTTGCCGTTAAATTAAGTTTTTATTCCAACTCTGACTGTCCAAGTAATAATCTCCTAAATAATTGATGGGTGGAGTATAGGTGGGCTAATTTACGAAGTAAAGAACAAATTTTTAATAAATTTGAAATTCATTATTCAATTAATGTAACAAACGTACCTTCATTCCCTTCTTTTTCATTAAAAAACCAAATACCTTCAGGGTAATCAGGTAATGCGATTAAATACATCACACCTTCATTAAACGGTTCAATGAGTAGAATTGTTCCTTCTCGTCGCTCTTGTCCATCTGTTTTCACATAAACACGATCATTAATATTCATAACATCTATTTTCCGACAAAATAATATTAATCATAAATGTAGCGCATACGAAAAAGCCCGTCATTAAAAAATGACGGGCTTTAGAAAATCAGTTAAGCAATTAGCTTAGATAGCAGTTACGTTAGCAGCTGCTGGGCCTTTTGCACCGTTTTCAATGGTGAATTCAACTTGCTGGCCTTCTGCCAGAGTTTTGAAACCATTGCCCTGAATGGCAGAGAAGTGGACGAAAACGTCTTTGCTACCATCAGCTGGAGTGATGAAACCGAAGCCTTTAGACTCGTTGAACCACTTAACTTGACCTTTCATTTTGTCGGACATTTGACTTTTCCTATATAACATCAAAAAAACTTGCCTTTTTGGCATATACGGGCCAGAGTCAACTATTTAATCAGGGAAACACCAAGATGAAGCGTCACGGTCAAAGGCTATCTGTGATAACTTTCTTCTTTAGAACACACTAACTCAGTAATCGTACATCAAATAGGACTGCTAAACAGGCCGATGCACATTAACTCATGACTTAAAGATAATAGCAACTATTTTATACATCCAATCCATAAAAAAATATGGTTTTTTCGACTCCGTCACTTTTATCAGTCATAATGTTAACAAAAGCACTGCATTTAGTTGATAATTTAAAGAAAAATTTAATTACAAGAAACAACAAACCTCGTTATTGTCACTCAGAATTATCTGATCTGATGACAATCTGTATGAATATTTTTTTTAACTGATATATAACAATCTTGAGACCTCGTGATACTCTGCTAGTATAGATTCAATATCTGACAGAGAGTTATCATATGGATATTATCAAACAAATACTTGTCGAAGACTTAGATACCATCAACAAACGCGAAAACCGTGATGGTAAACCTTATTTCAATAGCCAATTCCTCGCAAATCACCCTTATTTATGTGTTGGTATGATTGCAGCTTATATTCCGCTGGCTGTCATTCTTTGGTATGCACCGTACTTTGGCCCCTATTGGACGCTGGGTATTACCCTGTTATTTATTATTTTGGCAAGCGTATTACTTTTTGATATTAAGCCAGTCTATCATTTCGAAGATATTGGCGTGTTGGATTTGCGTGTTTGTTATAATGGTGAGTGGTTCGTTACTGAACCTGTTTCTGAAAATGCAATTCGTAAAGTCCTTGATTCAAATGAAGTCAACCAAGCAATTAAACAAGAAATCTCCCGTCTGATCGCGTTAAAAGGGATGATTTCGTTTTACGATATTTATCATGTCGCTTACCCGGAAGTTTCTACGCCATTACAAGGTAAGCTAGCAGCTCAAAATTAATGCAATATCAATTGGCTAGCATGAAATTCAGCCATAATGAGCAGTGAGTGAACAGTTAGCGTTTTTTTCTATTTTTATCGTTGACAGCTCGGGGTGATATCGTTAATATTCGCCTCGTTCTCAGGAACAAGCAATTCCTCCATAGTTCAGTCGGTAGAACGGCGGACTGTTAATCCGTATGTCGCTGGTTCAAGTCCAGCTGGAGGAGCCA
>NZ_JBSICD010000101.1:0-264 GCF_058246155.1 Providencia sp. UF-183
ATCAGGTGATCCCCGGTTTCGACACCGACGCCACCAACACGCTGCGGTTGTGGGGCGCGCAGGCCAGTAACGAGATCAACCTCGGCAAGTTCAATCAGGGCGATTACTTCGCGGCGGTGGAAGATAAAAACCATTCGGAGAACGTGTCGCGCGTGCTCTATCCGGACGATTCGACCTCCTCCGGGCGTGAATTGCGCTTGCGACAAGAGTATTTCCTGGTGTCGGCCACGGTGCAGGATATTCTCAATCGCCATTGGCTGATGC
>NZ_JBSICD010000102.1:0-263 GCF_058246155.1 Providencia sp. UF-183
GTCCTACATCCGCCTCGGCCAGTCGGCCACCACGCTCTCCGGCGGTGAGGCGCAGCGCGTCAAGCTGGCGCGCGAGCTGTCGAAACGCGGCACCGGCCAGACGCTGTATATTCTCGACGAGCCGACCACCGGTCTGCACTTCGCCGATATCCAACAGCTGTTGGCGGTACTGCATCAGCTGCGCGATCAGGGCAATACCATCGTGGTCATCGAGCATAACCTGGACGTGATCAAAACCGCCGACTGGATCGTCGATCTAGGGC
>NZ_JBSICD010000013.1:0-131569 GCF_058246155.1 Providencia sp. UF-183
CCAACACCAACACCAACACCAACACCAACACCAACACCAACACCAACACCAACACCAACACCAACACCAACACCAACGTTATATTTAAAATAAACTAAAATAGCCCCATAAAAACCAAAATAGTATTTAACAACGAATTGTTACGAAGCGCTTCTCAACAATTTTGTAATTAATACTTTTTATACGATTTTTTTGGAAAGCGCTTTATAACGTTATATTTATGAATTAAAAGTTAATCGAATAGGGGGTAGATTAGACTCGAAATTTAAAAACAAATAAGAAATAAAGTTTAAAATGAGAATTTTTCAAAACAAAAATAGGGTGTGGAAATATAAAAATCAGGAATTGTCCTTAACATTGGTATCATTCGCTGTTATTGGTGGAATAGTACCCTTGTTATTTATGCCTAATCTTTTACATATTGATGACTCAGTTATTATTTTACTAGTTTTTATTTTTTTATTATTCATGCTTTTTTTGAATAAAAACCTCAAATTTATTTTATTGGTGATGACTTTTTTTCTATGGGGGAATTGGTATGGAAATAATATAAATAATAATATTTATTCGTTATCAGTAAAGCACCATTATTTGGACATAACTGTCATAAAGTTACAGGCTGAAGACAAAGAGAAAAAAATTAAAATTAGAATCGATAAAGTTAATAATAAAGAAATGTTTCCCCCGCTGTATGCAATATGGAAAAGCAAAGAAACTATATGTGCAGGGCAATCATGGCGAATTAATAGTAAGCTAAAGCCCTTACATAACTCTTTGAATGAAGGCAGTTTTAACCAGCAGCGGCACAAATTATCACAACGGATTATAGGCACATTAAAAAGTAAGCAGAATACAGTATTAAACTCTGAATGCTCGACAAGGCAAAAGATAATCAATCATTTTATGGAGCAAATGAGTACTTTAAGAAATGTTGGGATTATATATGGGTTAATGTTTGGAGAAAGAACACTATTGTCTGAAAAGCACTCGGTCTTATTGCAGCAAACGGGGTTAACCCATTTAATGGCGATCTCTGGCTTACATATTGGGTTAGCTTATTGTTTAGGTTTTTTTATCGCTAGACTAGTGCAGTATATGCTTCCTATCCGTTTTATGAGTCAAGTTTATCCCATTTTATTGGGTTTGATACTGGCAGTAATGTATGCGTGGATCTCTGGTTTTGCAATTCCAGCGACTAGAGCATTATTTTCATTGTCTTTATGGGTTTATATTCGGTACCACTCATCGTTATATTTCTCTTGGCAGTGGGCAATATGGAGTATCGCAGGGATTTTATTATTTGATCCACTTGCTATTTTATCCGATAGCTTTTGGTTATCGAGTTTTGCTGTCTTAGCAATTTTGTATTGGCTGACTGTTTTTCCCTTATCAACACGCCTAACTCAAAAGAAAATTATCGGTAAAGTCATTGGCTTAGTTCATCTACAGATTGGGTTGCTGATTTTATTGATACCAATGCAAATCATCGTATTTAATGGTATTAACTTCATGAGTATATTTGCTAATTTGTGGTTTGTTCCATTGGTCTCTTGGGGGATAGTACCCGCAATATTGGCTATTTTTTTAATACCAAATATAACATTGCAAAATTTAATTTTTGGTTTTATAGATAGAGTCATTGATTTTGGATTACTTCCGCTACCCTTTTTTAGCCGTTATTGGATGGATTTTTTTAATATACCCTATTATCTATTATTCATCTGCTGGTCTGTGGCTCTAATATACCTATTTAGCTGGTATAAAATGTATCTTTCCCTGATTGGCTGCATTGTTGCTTTGATTTTTATTGAGATGAGTAATGATAAAAAGCCAGAGCATGACTGGAGTATGACATTACTCGATATTGGGCATGGTTTAGCCGTTATTATTGAGCAAAATAATTTAGCTTATCTATATGACACGGGGAACGCTTGGAAAGGGCATAGCAATGCCAAAAGACAAATTATTCCTTTCCTAAAACAAAAAGGGATAATACCAATGGGGATGATTCTTAGCCATAATCATTTAGATCACACTGGTGGCGTTAGCGATTTACTTAAACAATACCCATGGCTAAATGTGAGAAGTAGTTTTGGAACTTATCTGACAAAACCTAAGCAAAAAAAGATTAATAGGATTAATAAGCTGGAACATTTACCTTGTGTAAAAGGGCAAAGATGGCAATGGGGAAAGTTGACGTTTGAAGTTTTGTGGCCAGAAAAATTGTCGGCTATTTCCCATAATAATGATTCGTGTGTTATACAGTTTACAGATGGACATCACAAAATTTTATTGACTGGAGATATAGAAAAGAAGGGAGAAGCAAAATTAGTTGAAGCTTATAAACAAAGCCTCCGTTCTTCTATTTTGTTTGCACCGCACCATGGAAGTCAAACCTCATCGACAAATCTATTGTTAAGAAATGTTCAACCATCAATGGTTTTGCTTTCGTCTGCAAGGTACAGTGCGTGGAAAATTCCATCGGAAAAGGTCTATCAAAGGTACAAAAAAAATAATATCCAATGGTTAAATACCGCTGAGAAAGGGCAGTTAACATTATGGTTTAAAAAAGAAAATGTCAGTATTCAGAGCTATCGCGATGAAATTTCCCCACGTTGGTATCATCTGTGGTTTGGCTTACCGCTATTTCCCGAGTAGAATAGTGCGCTTACATTAAGTCTGGTAATTAAAAGTATGAATGATAAAGACCTTTCGACAAAACAAACTTTTCGCCGCTTGTGGCCGATTATTGCGCCTTTTAAAGCGGGCTTAATTGTTGCAGCAATAGCTCTTATTATAAACGCTGCTGGCGATGCGTTTATGATTTCTTTATTAAAACCTTTATTAGATGAAGGGTTCGATAAAGCCGATAACGATGTATTAAAATGGCTGCCACTTGCTGTGTTAGGTTTAATGGTTGTCCGTGGTGGTTCTAGCTTTGTCTCAACGTATTGTGTTTCTTGGGTTGCAGGTAAAGTGGTGATGAATATGCGCCGCAAGCTTTTTGGCCATATGATGGGTATGCCAGTGAGCTTTTTCGATCAGCAATCCACAGGAACGCTTTTATCTCGAATTACTTATGATTCAGAACAAGTAGCGTCTTCATCTTCAGGTGCTTTAATTACAATCATTCGTGAAAGCGCTTACATCATCGGTTTATTTACGATGATGTTTTATTATAGCTGGCAATTGTCTCTTATTTTGATTGTTATCGCTCCTGTTGTTTCCATTACAATCCGTATTGTTTCTAAGCGTTTTCGCAAAATCAGCAAAAACATGCAAACAGGCATGGGGCATGTAACTGCGAGTGCGGAACAAATGCTAAAAGGGCACAAAGAAGTTTTAATCTTTGGTGGTCAAAAAGTTGAAACTGAACGTTTTTATAAAGTTAGTAACAATATGCGCCGCCAAAATATGAAAATGGTAACCGCATCGGCAATTTCAGACCCAATCGTGCAATTGATTGCCTCATTTGCGCTTGCATTCGTTCTGTATGCAGCCAGCTTTCCTGATATTCGTGATGAACTTACCTCTGGTACCATTGCAGTTGTTTTTTCATCTATGTTTGCGTTAATGCGCCCATTGAAATCATTAACGAATGTCAACGCACAATTCCAACGTGGTATGGCGGCTTGCCAAACATTATTTGCAATCTTAGATTCTGAGCAAGAAAAAGATGATGGGACTAAAGTCCTCAAGGATGTTAAGGGTGATATCAAATTTGAGAATGTCACTTTTACCTACGCGACAAAAGAGCATCCTGCATTAGATGATATTTCTTTTACTTTACCGGCGGGAAAATCAGTTGCATTAGTTGGGCGCTCAGGTTCTGGTAAATCAACAATAGCCAACCTAATTACGCGTTTTTATGACATTGATAAAGGTTCTATCCAAATTGATGGCCATGATATTCGTGACTACACCCTTTCCTCATTGCGTAGCCAAGTTGCACTGGTATCGCAACATGTTTACCTTTTCAACGATACGATAGCCAATAATATTGCTTATGCAACGGATGGAAGCTATAGCCGTGAGCAAATTGAAAAAGCGGCTGAAATGGCTTATGCCATGGACTTTATCGTTAAGCTTGATAAAGGGCTAGATACTGTTATTGGTGAAAATGGGGTCATGCTTTCAGGTGGGCAGCGCCAGCGTATTGCAATTGCGCGTGCTTTGCTACGTGATGCGCCAATTTTGATCCTTGATGAGGCGACATCAGCACTTGATACTGAATCTGAACGTGCAATTCAAGCTGCACTGGATGAACTACAGAAGAATAGAACATCGTTGGTGATAGCACACCGGTTATCAACAATTGAGAATGCAGATGAAATTTTAGTTGTACAAGATGGTCGTATCATTGAACGCGGTACGCATACAGCGCTGCTAGCGCAAAATGGGGCTTATTCTCAATTACACAGTATTCAATTTAAACAATGATAGAGCGTATTTGGTCCGGCAAGTCGTGGTTATATATCTTACTGTTACCGCTATCTTTTCTTTATGGATTGATAACAGCGATTCGCCATATAGCCTATAAAGTTGGGCTAAGTCGCTCTTGGAAAGCGCCAATACCTGTAGTTGTGGTGGGGAACCTCACAGCTGGAGGTAATGGTAAAACGCCAGTGGTTATCTGGTTGGTTGAATCACTGGTAAAAGAAGGCTATCGGGTAGGCGTTGTGTCTCGCGGCTATGGTGGAAAAGCAGAGAGTTACCCACTTGTTCTTGATGAACATACGCCAACAACAGCCGCTGGTGATGAGCCTGTTCTAATTTACCATCGCACTAAAGCCCCCGTTGCTGTAGCGCCTAAGCGCAGTGATGCAATCAAAGCATTATTAGCATTGCATGAATTGGATGTGATCATCACTGATGATGGTTTGCAGCACTATGCATTGCAACGTGATTATGAAATCGTTGTGATTGATGGGCAGCGGCGTTTCGGTAATGGGTGGTGGCTACCTGCGGGGCCGATGCGTGAGCGAGCGGGCCGCTTAAATAGCGTGAACGCCTTAATTGTTAATGGTGGTCAGCCAGAGGGGAGCGAAGTGTTAATGACCCTTGAAGGTGACACCGCCGTTAACATTGTAACTTCAGAAAACCAGCCTGTTACTCAGCTTCAATCCGTGGTTGCAATGGCTGGGATCGGGCATCCGCCTCGCTTTTTTGCCTCTTTAGAAAATAAAGGGATAGCGTTGGTGAATACCCACGCTTTTGCTGATCACCAAGATTATGAACAACAGCAACTGTCTGCTCTTGTTAAACCAACCCAAAGCTTACTGATGACTGAAAAAGATGCCGTTAAATGCCGCTCATTTGCGCAGCCAAATTGGTGGTTTTTACCTGTAAAAGCGCAATTATCATCCAATAGCGAGCAAAAAATCCTAAGTGAAATAAAAAAACTTATCACAAATAACAAAAACACTTGCCACTAACACTTCACTATGATAATAATATCGCCACTGTGATATAGGTCTAATTATTATGTATCTAGATGCAATACAGTAATAATTGGATTTTATACTAGCTTAATTTCACGCTCCGTTCTTTAGTTAGTCTTCATATCCTCGCACATCAACGCTGTTAAATCGTTGTTACTTAGTTTTGTCATCATAATGTCAAAATAGACTGTTAACTTCACAGTAGATGCGTGGTGCCTGAAATCTACATTTATGGGCGTTATAAAAGATGCACAATAATTTTAGTGCATGAATTGGTAAAAGTTTAATTACTCTTTAATGTATTAATAGATCGGCAATTTATAAATGGGAAGCAAGAAAGAGTAATGATACAAAAATAAAAAGGTATTGTTCTTAGAACAAAAGGAGTTTTAATATGAATTTTCAATTACATATGGGTCGAGTTAAATGGTTTGACGCAAAAGAAGGTTACGGTTTTATTTCGCCATCGAAAGGTGGAGATGATGTATTTGTGACAACAAAATCAATTGCTAATAAAAAAATCAAATCATTATTCGAAGGTCAAAACGTCGAGTTTTGCTTAACACGTAGTTCCGATGGCATAACGGCCGCTGACGTTATTGCTTACTAGAAATAACAGCACAATTTCTCCTGCTTTCATCCTCTCATCTTGGCAGGAGATCTTAATCAGAAAGATTAAAGTTAACGGTGATATCTGCATGTGATATCCTGACTCCAAGTGAGTTAAATCCATTCGGGAGAAAACATGGATCACCGTTTACTTGAAATCATTGCCTGCCCTGTGTGCCATGGCAAATTAAGTTATAACAAAGAACACCTCGAACTTATCTGCAAGTTTGACCACTTAGCCTATCCCATTCGTGATGGCATCCCCGTTTTACTCGAAAATGAAGCGCGCCAAGTCTCATTAGATGAAGGACAATAATCGCTATGTTTACGGTTATTATTCCTGCTCGTTATGCATCAACCCGTTTACCCGGTAAGCCGCTGGCGGATATCCATGGTAAGCCAATGGTTGTTCGAGTGATGGAGCAAGCCATAAAATCAGGTGCAAGCCGAGTCATTGTGGCGACAGACCACCAAGATGTGGCAAATGCAGTTATTGCCGCGGGTGGCGAAGCGTGTATGACTAACCCTGATCACCAATCGGGTACGGAAAGATTGGCTGAGGTTATTGATACATACGGCTTCTCTGATGATGAAATCATTGTGAATGTGCAGGGCGATGAGCCTTTAATTCCGCCTGAAATTATTAGCCAAGTTGCTCATAACCTTCAAGGCAGTAAAGCGAATATGGGTACTCTGGCTGTTCCAATTCATGATGCACATGAAGCGTTCAACCCAAATGCCGTGAAAGTGGTCACGGATCATGAAGGGTATGCATTGTATTTTTCCCGTGCAACAATCCCGTGGGATAGAGATAACTTTGCGGAAAGCCATGATTCAATTGGTGATTTTTTCTTACGCCACATTGGTATCTATGCTTATCGTGCAGGCTTTATTCGCCGTTACATCCACTGGGAAGCGAGCCCGCTAGAGAAAATCGAAATGCTTGAGCAACTTAGAGTGCTTTGGTATGGCGAAAAAATCCATGTGGATGTTGCTAAAGTGACACCGGGTGCAGGTGTTGATACACCCGAAGACCTAGAATTGGTGAGAAAACAGTTCTTATCATAGATATTTATTCGTTTTTACCAATGGCATGATGCGATAAAAAAGGCGTAACCTTAATGAGTTACGCCTTTTTGTTTTTATTCGGAAACAACCAATTCAGGTGTGCTGAGTGGTTCTTCCAAAGCTTGAGTATTGTCAGGTTTTATATGCCACCAAATCGTGCCAATAAACTCGTACCATGCACGCTCGCTATGACCGAAATAATAGGCCGAAGGAATGTATTTTTCCCATGGATTAATACCGCTGCTAATGGCTAATTGATTTGCAGGGGCTGGATAAGGTTGCATGCCTCTGTCAGTAAACATCGTAATGGCTCTTGGCAAATGATTAGCCGATGTCACAAGCAAAAATGGTGTTTTTCCAATAATTTTCTCAACTTCGTAAGCCTCTTCTTGAGTATCTTTGGGCTCAGTGAGTGGGATAGTATCTGACTCAGGAACACCCAATGATTGTGCAACTTTGGCTGCAACCTCAGCACTGCTTATCGTGCTGCTGGCTTTTCCGCCTGTGAATATCAGTTTACTCCCAGGGTGTTTAAGGTATAAACGCACGCCTTCGGTGACTCTTGGCAGGCTGTTACTCAATAAATTAGCGCTTGGACTCCAGTCTGGGTTATAGGTAAAGCCGCCGCCCAAGACCACGATGTATTTGATATCGTGTGGTGGGTTTTCTGTGATTAACTCATAGCGTTTATTAAATTTTCCCTCAATAGGGGCGAGCAAGTTGTCTGAAACAGGTTGTAAACCAAGCAGTGCGATGAGTACTAAACTCACGGTTGTTAAGCTTTTCCCCCATTTTTGCCAACGGGTAAACCACAGCAAAAGCAGCCCGATAGCCCCGATAATGAGCAATAGTGGCAATGGCATTAAAAGTGAGCCAATGTACTTCTTTAAGAAAAATAACATAATCAAGCCTATATTCAGGGGACTAACCACGGTCAATACTTGGTATAAGTCTGGCAAATTTGCTACATAAGACAACGAAAATTAACGTTAATAATGCCAAAATGAAATTCGCTGAGCAAAATAAACTACTATGCAAAAATATAGCTATTATCTGTTATAATTTACGTTTCAATTGTCGCCAACATCTTGTGTGATAAGCACAATACTCAGTGATAATATTCATGATTAGATAAATTTTCATCAAGATATGGATGAAACTGGTAAATTTTGGATGTTTTTGCGACAAATTGACCCATAAATATGCTGTAAATGACGAATGATAGGCAACTGGATAGCACATGGCAGACCGCAACTTTGATGATATTGTCGATAAATTTGCAAAAAATATCTACGGAACGACTAAAGGCAAAATACGTGAAGCGGTGGTTTGGCAAGACTTAACTCAACTATTAGAGACCCAGTTTAAGGGAAAAACGCTACGGATCCTTGATGCTGGTGGCGGAGAAGGCCATTTTTCGCGCAAATTAGCTGGATTAGGCCATCAAATCACACTTTGCGATTTATCCGAAGAGATGTTAGAGCGCGCTCGTGAGTTAGCCGAAGAAGAGGGAATTATTGGTAACATGCAGTTTGTCCATTGTGCCGTACAAGATATTGCACAATATGTTGATGAACCGGTTGACCTTGTTCTTTTTCACGCGGTTCTTGAATGGATTAGCGATCAAAAATATGCAATTGAACAGCTGGCAGATATAATCAGACCAGAAGGCGTATTTTCTGTCATGTTCTATAATGCAAATGGCTTGGTGATGCGTAATGCAATTTTAGGTAACTTTCATCTGGCAACGCCGCATATCCAACGTCGTCGTAAGCGTTCGTTGTCACCGCAAAAACCGCTATTTCCTCAACAAGTTGATGAGTGGTTAGCAGAGTGTAAGATGGATATCTTAGGGAAAAGCGGCGTTCGAGTTTTCCATGATTATTTGCAAAGTCGGCAGTTACAGCAAAAAGATTTTCCTGCGTTGTTGGCACTTGAACAACAATATTGCCGTGAGGAACCATATATCAGCATGGGGCGTTATATTCATGTCATGGCTCGCAAACAAATACAAAAGGACGATTTATGAGTGATTTTTCCCAGACCGTCCCTGAGCTCGTGTCTTGGGCACGAAAAAATGATTTTGCAATTTCACTTCCCGCTGAGCGTTTAGCGTTTTTACTGGCTGTTGCTGTACTGAACAGCGAGCGGGTAAATGGTGAAATGAGCGAAGTGGAATTGGTCGATGCCTTTCGTGAGGTTTGTAAAGGGTTTGAACAAACCACGGAATCACTGGCGGTACGCGCAAATAATGCCATCAATGATATGGTGCGCCAGAAAATATTTAACCGCTTTGCGAGTGATATTGTCGAAGGTAATGCAATCTATCGTTTGACCCCATTAGGCATAGGCATTAGTGATTATTATATTCGCCAGCGTGAGTTTTCAACGTTGCGACTTTCGATGCAACTTTCTATCGTTGCAGGGGAATTGCAACGTGCGGCAGAAGCCGCCGAAGAAGGTGGTGATGAGTTTTATTGGCACCGCTACGTTTTTGCCCCACTAAAATATTCTGTCGCTGAAATCTTTGATAGTATTGATTTATCTCAGCGGATTATGGATGAGCAACAAAACTCGGTAAAAGAAGATATTGCAGCGCTGCTAAACCAAGATTGGCAAGCGGCGATTGCTAACTGTGAGCAATTACTATCCGAAACCTCTGGAACACTTAGGGAATTGCAAGATACGTTAGAGGCCGCAGGGGATAAACTGCAAGCCAACTTGTTACGTATCCAAGAAGCGAACATGAATGCGCCTGTGTTTTCAGATATGGTTGATAGGTTAGTTTTTGATTTACAAAACAAATTAGACCGTATTGTGAGTTGGGGGCAGCAGTCCATTGATCTTTGGATTGGTTATGACCGTCACGTGCATAAATTTATCCGTACTGCGATTGATATGGACAAAAACCGCATATTTTCTCAGCGGTTACGCCAGTCAGTTCAACATTATCTCGACAGCCCTTGGGCACTCACTTACACCAATGCTGACAGGTTATTTGATATGCGAGATGAAGAGCTTGCCTTGCATGATGAAGAAGTCACGGGTGAGTTACCACCAGAGCTGGAATTTGAAGAATTTAGTGAATTAAATGATAGGCTTGCAGAACTAATGGAAGCAGAGCTCGCGTTCTATAAAACGGAGCAGCGTCCATTGGATGTTGGTCGTGTATTACATGATTACTTGCAGCAGTATCCGCAAAAACGTCATTTTGATGTGGCGCGAATTATTATCGATCAAGCTGTAAGATTAGGTATCGCAGAGGCTGATTTGGCGGGGTTACCGGCAGAATGGCAAGCTATTAATGATCACGGAGCCAAGGTACAGGCACATGTCATCGACAAATATTGAACAATTTATGCCAGTTAAGCTGGCTCAAGCATTAGCTAACCCTATTTTTCCAGAGCTAGACAGCCAATTGCGTTCAGGTCGTCACATTAGCATTGATGACCTTGATAACCACGCATTTTTGATGGATTTTCAGGAAGCATTAGAGCAATTTTATGCACGTTATAATGTTGAGTTAATTCGTGCACCTGAAGGCTTTTTCTATCTACGTCCTCGCTCAACCACATTAATCCCACGCTCCGTGTTGTCTGAGCTGGATATGATGGTGGGGAAAATCCTGTGTTACCTCTATTTGAGCCCAGAGCGCTTAAGTAACCAAGGTATTTTTACCTCACAAGAGTTATTTGAGGAGCTGTTATCGCTGGCGGATGAAAGCAAATTATTGAAATTTGTTAATCAACGCTCGACAGGGTCTGACCTTGATAAGCAAAAATTGCAGGAAAAACTAAGAACCTCCCTAAACCGTTTACGCCGTTTAGGTATGGTGCATTTTCTGCAAAATGATTCGAGTAAATTCATTATTAGCGAATCGGTTTTCCGCTTTGGTGCTGATGTGCGCAGCGGTGATAACCCGCAGGATGCGCAATTACGCATGATCCGTGATGGTGAAGCGATTTCCCTAGACGGTGAATTATCACTCAAAGACAGTGATGAAGACGAAGTCGAAGATAGCCAAGACCCAGCAGAAAGTGATGAGGATGAAGAATAATGATTGAACGCGGAAAATTTCGCTCACTGACGCTGGTTAACTGGAACGGTTTTTTTGCTCGTACTTTTGACCTTGATGAGTTGGTAACCACCCTCTCAGGGGGGAATGGTGCGGGGAAATCTACTACCATGGCGGCGTTTATCACTGCCATGATCCCCGATTTAACTTTGCTGCATTTTCGTAATACCACAGAAGCGGGAGCGACATCAGGTTCTCGTGATAAAGGTTTACACGGTAAATTACGCCCCGGCGTCTGTTATGCCATTTTGGATGTGCTGAACTCAAAACACCAGCGTGTCATGGTGGGGGTACGCTTACAACAAGTGGCTGGACGCGATAAAAAAGTCGATATTAAGCCATTTATGGTGCAAGGTGTGCCACTTGCCACTGTGCCGACAGAAATTTTAACGGAAGTGATTGACGGTCGTCAGGCTAAAGTTATTCCATTAAATGAGTTAAAAGAAAGGCTTGAAGAGCAAGAGGGTGTCTTATTCAAGCAGTTTAACTCGATTACGGATTACCACTCGATTCTGTTTGAATTAGGCGTATTGCCTAAACGTCTGCGTTCAGCAGGGGATCGCAGTAAATACTACCGTCTTATTGAAGCGTCGCTATATGGCGGGATTTCAAGTGCAATCACGCGCTCACTACGTGACTACTTACTGCCGGAAAACAGCGGGGTTCGTAAAGCTTTCCAAGATATGGAGGCGGCATTACGAGAAAACCGTTTAACCCTTGAAGCGATTCGTGTTACGCAATCAGATCGTGATTTATTCAAGCATTTGATTAGCCAAGCCACAGACTATGTTTCTGCGGATTATATGCGCCACTCAAATGAGCGACGTATTCACCTTGATGCGGCATTGGCAGCGCGTAATGAACTCTATGCGAGCCGTAAGCAACTCCGTGTTGAGCAAGTTCGCAGTGTTGAAATGGCGCGTGAATTAAATGAACAAAATGGTTCGTCAACAGAATTAGAAGCGGACTACCAAGCAGCGAGTGACCATTTAAATCTAGTGCAAGCAGCACTGCGCCAACAAGAGAAAATCGATCGTTATCAAGCCGATATTGAAGAATTAACATATCGCCTTGAAGAACAAAGTGAAGTTGTTGCAGAAGCGACAGAATCACAAGAAGAATTTGAAGCACGAGCTGAAGCGGCAGAAATTGAAGTTGATGAATTAAAAAACCAGCTCGCCGATTACCAGCAAGCACTGGATGTACAGCAAACCCGTGCGATTCAATACCAACAAGCGTTGCATGCGCTGAACCGTGCGCGTGAATTGTGTCAATTACCTGAATTAACCATTGATAATGCAGATGAATGGTTAGACACGTTTGAGGCCCGCGAACAGCAAGCGACAGAAGCTTTATTGGCACTTGAGCAAAAAATGAGTGTGGCAGATGCTGCACATAGCCAATTTGAGCAAGCTTACCAGCTCGTTAAGAACATGGTGGGTGAGGTTAGCCGCAGCGATGCCTATCAACAAGCGCGAGTATTATTGCGCGATTGGTCATCCCAACAGCATTTGGCGGAGCGTGTTCAGCCTTTACGCATGCAACTGTCTGAATTACAGCAGCGTTTAAGCAGCCAGCAAAATGCAGAAAGGTTACTCGCAGAGTTTTGTAAGCGCCAAGGTCAAAGCTATGAGCCTGATGAGCTTGATGCGTTAATGGCAGAGCTTGAAGCTCAGCAAGAAGAATTAAGTATTGGCGTCAATGAAAGTGGTGAAAGACGCATGCAAATGCGCCAAGAGCTGGAACAGATTCGCCAGCGTATTGCGCAACTTTCAGCGAAAGCCCCTGCGTGGATTGTTGCTCAAGAAGCACTAACGCAACTGAACGAACAATCGAGCGAAACATTTGATTCCAGCACCGCAGTTACTGAGTTTATGCAGCAATTGCTGGAGCAAGAGCGTGAAATTACCGTTGAGCGTGACGAAGTTGCAGCCCAGCGCCGCGACCTTGAAAAACAAATCGAGCGTTTAAGCCAGCCAAGTGGGGCCGAAGATAGCCGCATGTTAGCGTTGGCAGAGCGTTTCAATGGTGTTTTACTGTCTGAAATCTATGATGATATTACCATTGAAGACGCGGCTTATTTCTCTGCGTTGTACGGACCAGCTCGTCACGGTATCGTGGTTCAAGACCTTGATGTGGTTCGTAGTCAGCTGGATTCACTACAAGATTGCCCTGATGATGTGTATTTTATCGAGGGGGACCCATCTTCTTTCGATGATAGCGTTTTTGATGCACAAGAGTTTGAAAATGCGGTATTAGTGCGTTCATCTGAGCGTCAATGGCGCTATTCGCGTTACCCTGAATTGCCACTGTTTGGCCGCGCAGCGCGTGAAAGCCATTTAGAGTCGCTCACCGCAGAGCGTGATGAGCTTGCAGAGCGTTATGCGACACTCTCTTTTGATGTGCAAAAAATTCAGCGTGCACATCAAGCATTCAGCCGCTTTATTGGTCAGCATATTTCCGTGGCATTTGAAGATGACCCAGAAGCTGAAATTCGAACATTAAATCAAAAACGTACTGAGCTAGAGCGTGCTTTAAGCCAATTCGAAGAGCAAACCTCACAGCAACGCCAGCAGTTTGCTCAAGGAAAAGAAAGTTTAGCCTCTTTGAATCGTCTCTTACCTCAAATGGGGTTACTGCTCGATGAAACCTTGGCGGATAGAGCGGAAGAAATTAGTGAAGAGCTGATAGAAGCAGAAGAAGCGGCACATTTCTTAAATAAACATGGCCATGCGTTAGAAAAATTAGAGCCAATTGTAACGGTATTACTCAGCGACCCTGAGCAACACGACCAATTGCGTAAAGATTATGATACTGCAAAACACGCACAGCAAAATGCGAAACAGCAGGCTTTTGCGGTGGTTGAAGTTGTTCAACGCCGTGCTCACTTTAGCTACAGTGACTCGACGGGTATGGTCAATGAAAATGCCGACCTAAACGAAAAGTTACGCCAACGTTTAGAGCACGCGGAGACAGAACGTACGCGTGCTCGCGAGCAGCTACGTCAGCATCAAGCCCAATCTGCCCAATATCACCAAGTTTTTGCTTCATTACGTAGCTCTTTTGAAACGAAGCAGGAAATGCTGAAAGAGTTAGAAGTCGAGATGCAGGAAATCGGTGTGAAAGCTGACCCTGACGCGCAAGAACGTGCACGTATTCGCCGTGATGAACTGCATCAACGAGTAATGGAAAACCGCAGTCGTATTAATCAGTTAGAAAAACAGCTGACGTTATGTGAAGCTGAAATGGATAACTTACAAAAACGCCTGCGCAAACTTGAAAAAGACTATTTCCTGTTGCGTGAACAAGTGGTTTCGGCGAAAGCAGGTTGGTGCGCGGTGATGCGCTTGGTGAAAGATAACGGTGTTGAACGCCGCTTACATCGCCGTGAACTTGCGTATACGGATGGTGACAGCCTGCGTTCGATGTCGGATAAGGCGCTGGGGGCGTTACGTTTAGCTGTTGCAGATAACGAACATTTACGTGATGTTTTACGTTTATCGGAAGATCCAAAACACCCAGAGCGTAAGATCCAATTCTTTATTGCTGTTTATCAGCACCTGCGTGAGCGTATCCGCCAAGATATCATCCGTACCGATGACCCAATCGATGCCATTGAGCAAATGGAGATTGAGCTTGCGCGTTTAACGGAAGAATTAACTGCACGTGAGCAAAAACTGGCTATTAGCTCGAAAAGTGTTGCGAATATTATCCGCAAAACGATCCAACGTGAGCAAAACCGTATTCGTATGTTGAACCAAGGGTTACAAGCGGTGGCATTTGGTCAGGTTAAAGGGGTACGTCTAAACGTCAATATTCGTGAAAGTCATGCACTGTTACTAAGTGTGCTATCCGAAGAAAGCGAAATGCACCAAGACTTATTCACTAGCCAGCGCTTAACCTTCTCTGAAGCGATGGCAAAACTGTATCAACGTTTGAATCCACAAGTGGATGTTGGGCAGCGTTTGCCACAAACTATCGGGGAAGAGCTGTTAGATTACCGTAACTATTTGGAGTTAGATGTAGAGGTTAACCGCGGTTCAGACGGTTGGTTAAAAGCAGAAAGTGGCGCGTTATCAACCGGTGAAGCGATTGGTACGGGGATGTCTATCTTAGTGATGGTTGTGCAAAGCTGGGAAGAAGAGTCACGTCGTTTACGTGCGAAAGATATTATTCCTTGTCGCTTGCTGTTCTTGGATGAGGCAGCTCGATTGGATGCCAAATCTATAGCCACACTCTTTGAGCTGTGTGATAGGTTAGAAATGCAGTTAATCATTGCTGCACCTGAAAATATTAGTCCTGAAAAGGGAACTACCTATAAACTGGTTCGTAAAGTGTTTGGTAATAATGAGCACGTACATGTAGTTGGTCTGAAAGGTTTTGGCCAAGATAGCCCAGCAATTGAAGCCCCATTACAGCAATAATAGCGAATGTGATTTAATTAAATGCCGATATTTAGTAATAGATATCGGCATTTTTGTATCGATGAATACTTAACAAGGGGAGTCTTATTTAGCTAATTTGAATAAACCAGCAAGGCTCAAACTTATTTTTTAAACTTCATTTCATTATTATAAGTAAGGTTATTAATGAGCCAAATAAGAGCAGGTAAATACTTTTATTTAAAATAAAATTCAACTATGTTTAATGCGGAGTTTAATGAACTCAATACGCTGAATTGTTAAAGATGGGAATAATTCTACTTCTCAAGTGGCTGTTTGGCTTTTAATTATTTCAGATGATTGAACATTCAAAGTCACTAAAATTAGTCTATTCCTATAACATTATTGTTAAAATAAAATACAATCAAATTGCAACTATAATAAAAACTATTGTTATCCATGTAGTAACTTAAGGTGGATGTATGGCAAAGAGAAGAGTGAAAGCTCTGCAAGTCTCAGTAATATGTGGGTTAATGGCATTCCAATTCCCTGCATTTTCTAATGATGAAAATACGCAGCAAAGTGTAACCGAAGCTCAACAACCGCAAGTTGTTGAGGTTAAAGAATCGATTACGGTAACACCAACAGAGAGTATGGCAAAAATAACGGCTTCCCTTCCAGCAGATGTGAAGCCCGTTTTTGCTACACAACTCGCTAAGTTATATGCCGATAAGCAGATGAAATTGCTATGGCAAGATGAAACGGCAATTAGCCAATTCCAACAACAAATAGCCGAACTTTCACTTTCTGGTGTGCAACCGCAATTTAGTGAATGGTTAACTATGTTGGAAAACAATCAGCTTAGTGAGCTTGGTCGTGATGTTATTTTGTCTGATGCGATGCTTGGTTATCTCCAATATTTGTCCTCTATTGAAGCAAGTGGGCAATATTGGTTGTATACAAACCGCCCTTATAAAATCATTGCACCGACAGCGGCTCAAATGAAACCATGGTTAGATGCAGTCGAATCGCAGCGTCTAACTGAGTGGGTTAAAGGGCAAGCACCTAATCACCCACTGTACCAGCCAATGCGCAAAGAAATGCTAAAATTGCTAGCGTTGCCTGAAGATGAGTTAGAAATTGCGGGAACTAAAACATTAAAACCGGGGCAATCCAGTGATGATGTGCTTGTGTTGCGTAAAATTTTACAGCGTGAAGGTTTGTTAGGTGAGAGCGTTACGGAAGACGTTATTGAGACTGAAACGCCAGAAACGTTAGCACAAGTTGCAGAGCAAGCAAGCGAACAACCGAGTGAGGCTGTGGCAGCTGAACCCGCAAAACCTGCTAGTGCAGCGTCTAAAGTTTATGATCAAGAACTGGTCGATGCGGTTAAAAAATTTCAATTACAGTATGGCTTAGAAGCTGATGGTGTGATTGGAAAGGGGACTCGAGTTTGGCTAAATATGAAGCCCGTACAAAAAGCAGGCTTGATGGCGCTGAATATTCAACGTTTGCGTATTATTCCTGCGAGCAATGGCACGGGGATTTTAGTGAATATTCCGGGATATTCATTAGATTTCTATCTTAATGATGAAGTTATCCTCGATTCTAAGGTAATTGTTGGTCGTGCAGATCGTAAAACGCCAATTATGAGCAGTGCATTAAATAATGTGGTTATCAATCCACCTTGGAGTGTGCCGACAAGTATGGCACGTAAAGATATCGCCCCAAGAGGAAAACAAGATCCAAGTTACTTTAGTCGCAAAGGGTATACTGTTTATTCAGGTTGGGGAGCGGATTCCTATGAAATTAATCCTTACTCAATCGATTGGGATAATATCACCCCTGCAAATTTCCCCTATCGTATTCGGCAGGCACCGGGCCCAACAAATTCATTAGGGCGCTATAAATTCAATATGCCAAGTTCTGATGCGATTTATTTGCATGACACACCAAATCACAGTTTATTTAACCGTAATGCACGTGCGATAAGCTCAGGCTGTGTGCGTGTAAATAAAGCCAGTGAGCTTGCCAGTATTTTACTTGGTGATGCGGGTTGGGAGCAAAAACGTATTGATGGTGCTTTGAAAGAGGGGTCAACACGTTACGTTAATATCCCTGACCGAATTCCTGTCTATCTGTATTACCAAACAGCGTGGGTGGATAAAGACCAGCAACCGCAATACCGTGCGGATATCTATCAATATGATAATGGTATTGATAATGCGGATAAGTATTTGCCATTACTGAAAAAAATTATGCTGTAATATCTCGATAATAAATGAAGATAATAGAGGGGGAAACTCCTCTATTTTTTTCTTTTCCTGCCAATTCTGTTTAATTCCAAACAATTCCATTGTTAATTCATAACTTGCGATTATTATTTAAATTGAATTATTGATGTCGTGGCGATTTCAAATACATTACAGCAGATTTAACGTAATAATAATGTTAAGGCGCATAATTTAGTGATATGACTCTATTTTTGACGAATATTGCAATAAATTTGCCTTAAAGTATGCATATCTTTACATAATTATACATTAAAACTGACTATGATTTGCTAGACTCAATAGGTTGTCTGAAATTCATTGAATATTTATTTAAATTATTAGAGTCTGAGCTATCACCTATGGATATTATTGATCAAACCCGCAGAAAATGGCTGGGAATTGGCGCTGCAACAATGGGCCTCAGTTTGTTACCAAGTCATGTCTTTGCCGCCATGACGACACCACGTCCTCGCATTTTACGTTTTCAAAATATTAATACTGGCGAGTTTTTAAAAACAGAATTTTTTGACGGTCGCCGTTACAATAAATCTGAACTTGCCCGTTTAAATCATCTTTTTCGTGACTACCGTTGTGATAAAGTCAAAACGATTGATCCAAAACTGTTCGATCAAATCTATTTACTGCAAATGATGATGGGGACGAATAAACCTGTTCAATTAATCTCAGGTTACCGTTCTTTAGAAACCAATAATAAATTGCGCAGTAAAAGTTCAGGTGTGGCGAAAAAAAGCTATCACACGCGTGGACAAGCGATGGATTTTCATATCGAAGGGGTGCAATTAAGCAATATCCGCAAAGCTGCACTAAAAATGGGTGCGGGTGGCGTTGGTTATTACCCAAGAAGCAATTTCATTCATATTGATACAGGACCGACAAGAACGTGGTAATCTGTGCATAGGTGACACAGATTACGGAGTAATTGTTCGATGAAATATACTATTATCCCAGTAACGCCGTTTATGCAAAACTGTCAGGTTATTTGGGATGAAAATACGTTAGACGCAGTTGTGGTTGATCCCGGTGGTGAAGCGGAAAAATTGATTTCTGCTATCGAAAGCCGTGGATTAACACTCACAAAAATTCTGCTTACCCACGGTCATTCTGACCATATTGGCGCATCAGCCATACTTTCCAAACATTTTTCAGTGCCTATTTATGGCCCTCAGAAAGAAGATGCTTTCTGGATTGAAAATCTTGCAGAACAAAATGCCATGTTCTACATCGGAGAATGTCCTGATTTCACGCCGGATTACTGGCTAGAAGAAGGGAATAAAGTGACTTGCGGTGGCATTACTTTTGATGTGTTGCATTGCCCTGGGCACACGCCTGGTCATATTATTTTCGTTAATCATGATGATAAATTGATTTCAATGGGTGATGTGCTGTTTAAAGGTGGTGTAGGGCGTAGTGATTTCCCTCGTGGCAACCATCAAGATTTAATTGCTTCGATTAAAAACAAAGTCCTACCACTTGGTGATGATTACCAATTCATTCCTGGTCATGGCCCGATGTCAAACTTAGGTTTTGAGCGTAAAACTAATCCTTTCTTACAGAATGAATAGTTTACTGAACTTAATTATTCATAGTATCAAAAAATAACCCCTTTTTAGGGGTTATTTTACATCTGGAGGGTATAATTTAAAGTGATTTAAAACTATGTCCTAATTATATTCTTTGAATCTAGCTATATTTTTAATATTTGATATTTTAAATTGATTTTATTTCGATTTTAATATTAATTTTTTATTTATATAGGGATATATATGGGTAAGGTAAATGTCAATTCTACATTATCGTTGCAAGAAAACACCTCTGAGGGGAATAGCAAAGACTATGAAAGTATTAACTTACATCTCAAACCTTTAAAAAAAGATAATGATACGCCTGTTTCTGGTATTCCAGAAATACATCAAATTTTAATTAGCCAAGTTGCCAATGAGGAAAACATTGTTATTGGCATTCGCCCTATTGACCCTAAATCAACAAGTATTATAGAAACTGGAGAATACAGCAGCAAAGGGTTAGCGATAAAAGCAAAAAGTTCGGTTTGGGGACCACATACTGGATTTATTCCTGTACAACAGCAGTTTGCGAAAAAATCTGGGAGAGAGAATAGCAAAAAATATAATAGCTACTCTCAAGAGTCTATTAATGAAGGTAAAGCTATTGCTGTTATATTAGAAATTTCTCCAGAAAGAATTGAGGAACTTATACGATATAATACGATCTATTTTTCAGATACAAAAAAACAAGATGGATATAAAGAAATAACAGCATCTTTTGATAGGACTGAAAAAGTGTTTTTTCTGAAAAAAAGCATGAAAGATGGAGTGGATGTATGGAATGTATATCATCAAGAGAATAACAAAATAGAACCATTTTATGTTATTGGCGACCCTAAAACAGGAAAGGCAATGACCGCCGATTATGATGTTTTCAGTATTATTTTTCCGATGTCAGATTTAGAGCATTATGTAAAAGTAACACCAATGCTAACATGGGAAGAGTGGAAGGCTAACGTAAATTATGATGAACTAAATTCAGAACAAAAAAAATTATATAATAATGAAATGGAATATAATAGGAAAGAAGGAAAAGATAATGGAATTACAAATAAAAAAAATAAAGAAATAAAAAATAAGCTAAATAAAAAGCTTGGTCTAGCTGAGGGGATGGAGCTGATCCACCATGGTGCCGATGATGCTAACCCTGCGAGTATAATGAATGAAAATTTTCCCATTACCTTTTTATTACCGGAACGATTAAAAGGAAAAAGAGCCCTCACAGGCACGACGGAATCTATTGATACCTATTTTCATATGAACCCCCAAGGTGCAATCATTGTTAATAACGTTGAAGATCTTTCTAACTTTCAACAGTTATTAATAAATCAAGGCTATAGGGCTCCATTAAATAAAAAATGGAGTGAAGGGGATAATGGTCAATATTTCGATCCTAAACGTAAATTATCAGTCAGCTTTATTGAAGGGAGAGATGAAATAATACGAAAGAAAAGTATCAGTAATAATGATTCAAACACGGAAAAACAAGCTGTCCAGTTAGATACAGACTTTGATGATATTTATTTAAACATGCAGGAAGAGCATGAAAATAGCCGATTACCAGAAAGCCATTCTCCAAAGATGGACAATCTAGATACTTGGTTAGACCCGATGTTAATATACCGCCAAAATAAAGCTAATGATGCGGAAACGAATAGACCGGCAAAACAGACTGAATATACCTATAATATTATTATTCAAAATGGAGGTGATACAGAGTCAGCTAAAGCAACCGCTTATGCATTTTCTAAACACCCGGAAGACTCGATGGTTATTCAGTATGATATGGGCTCGAAGCAATATAAAATCTTACATGGAGATCTAAATAGAATTAATGTAGAAAAAGTACGTTGGATAACAATTGGCCATGGAGAATATTATGGCAATCATCAGCCAACTCTTTATATGGGAAAAAGTGCACAGCAATATGTAGAAGCATTAATGTACTTACGCAGGGAAGTTTTAAAAAATACAAAACCAGATAAACTTGTCATGCTTGGGTGTAATTTAGGTCGAGGGGGTGTTAATGAAAATTTTGCACTAAAAGCGACTAGCTTACTTGCTGAGAATAATATACTCGCTCCTGTCGTCTCTTATAATCGGCAAGTCGGGAATATGTATTTAGGGTCTAAGGTTATTTATCCGATTGATTTTGTAAGAGATACGGTAAATACTCAAGGTTACAAATTTGTCTATCAATACCACTCAGGCAGTGAGCAAGTCAGGATCAATAATAACTCGAGTACATTATATTTTATTAATGAGCTTCGCCGTGGTGAGCTGTCGCTCGCTCAGTTAAATGATTATATTGAGCCCGACCCTATGTATATGTTTAGGGATCCTGATACGCGAATTCTTGATAATAATTTACTTAAAAAAGTCGCTTATAATAATGATATTTATAAATTATTTGTTCAGGAGCTTAAAAATAATAGCAGTATTTTACCCAATGATTTTTATACTACTTTCTCTGCGCGATTAAATGAACTCGGCATTACAGATATTCCCATTTGGAAGATGGTTAACAGACAAAATATTCAAAAAAAAACATTAGAAAATACAATTAAGCATTCACAAGAATTAACCGTTATTATTAGGCTAACGGGAGATAAAAAAGGTTTATTACAAGCAGAGAGTTTAGCCGCTAGGAATCCTCAAAATACGCTAATTTTTCAAATGGATGTGGAAAGTAAAAAATATATTTTGGAATATGGTAAAGAACATTTAATATCTTTAGTGGAAAAACAAAAAATAACGAATTGGGTGATGATTGGTGATGCCGAAACAGTACGAAAGCCCACAAATGTATTATCTATTGAGTTATCGACACTCAAAAAACAATATCCGCTGATAGGTCCTGAAAATATTCTGTTTCATTCCGTTGGACCAGCAATGGGAACAGAAGCAGATGAGCATAAAATATTTCTTAGTAGTTTATCTGATGAGCTTAAATTACAAGGTATTAACTGTGAAGTTAAATCTAAATTTACCTACGAAGCTCCAACTAACCCCGGCGTGGTGAATAGTGACATTCCTACAACGACACTTACAGGCCGCTCCAATCAGCAACTCATTTCACTACTGGAAAAAATAGCGTTAAAAGATATTGACATTAAAGATATCAATTTAGAAAATCATCCATATCTTAAAGGCTATTTTACCGATGAAAATGAGGTATTAAATTATCATAAACTAGCTATTGCAGCGAATGACCCGATTATTTCGCCAAAGGTTAATCAATACTTTAATAGTGATAATGCAACGAGCCGCCAAGAATGGGATGACATATTTAATTATAACTTACCTACTAAAATACAAATTCAAGCACATGATACCTGTACTATATTACAAGCATTAAATGATGGAAAAACCACATTAAAAGATTTAAGTCTAAAATCGCGAAATCAACTTGAGTCTTTATTTCCATCCATAAGTGGTTTAGACAGTGGAAAAGTTTTATCTGCAATTAATAATGAAAATGAATTTTTATTATTAAAAAATCATTTAACAGAAATTAGTCAATTAAATGATAGTAATTTTATAGGTGAAAATGCCCCACTAAAAGATATGAAGCTGCAGCATATTATAGAACAATATGCCGATTCATTAATGCTAAAAAATCAGCAGTTTAATAACATAGTTAATAAAAAAAATAGCGAATACTCGGATATCAAATTAAATAAAGTTAATCATAATTCAATACGAGGATTGAACCATGTAAATGATTATGACGTGAATATGGGATTGTTATATGGTGTGGAGTTTCAATTAGCTGGAGAGGATTCGGCTTGTTTGTTTTTTGAACGTAAAACAGAATTAGAACAGAAACAACAACGGGGTATGCTTTCTGATGGGGAAGCAGAATTACTACAAAAAATACAAATTTATAATGAAGATATTATACAAAATATCACTAAAAGTGGCATAGAAGCCGCTGACCAATCGATACTTTCAGTTATTGATGCAAATAATAGACATTATCACACCATAGATAATTCTATCTTAATAATAAAAGGAAAATCAGTAAGCTATACCGTTAATCATTCTATTCGAGATGGAAATCATATTTACAGTTTATATGACCCTAATGGTTTTCAGCTTAGCATTAAAAATGCAGATGCTAATTTAGCAAAAAAACAGTTTCACCAGGTTATGATTAATTATTTTAAGGATGAGATCATTTTACCGGATGGAAAAAAAATAACGCGTAGTGAATATGCAGGATTTAGTTCAGATTCAAATGGCAGAATCAGAGCTGATCTCCAGCTTATTGATATTGACGTACCTGCGTTGCAACAAAATATTGGTCAGTATAAAACTCAGAAAGAACAAATTCAAAAAAACAAACACTTTTCAGACCCGGTTAACTGTTGGGTTTATATTGATGGTGAAAAAATATCTTTATCAAAGCTACAAGGATTGGGGGTAACAATTGACGGAAGACCATTAACTTTGCTTGACACAATATCGGAAGGGTGGAGCCACAAAATTCGTTTTAACGCTGAGAATCTAGCCGCCGAGTTAACAATGTTACAAGCGCAAAACGATGATGGCATGAGCTTATTAAAAATACTGCATAAAAAATCTAATGATGTTGATTCAATCATTAATTATGAGACGGATTTTAAGAATACACACATATTAAAAAAACAGCTTAAGATTATCTCCAAAGATATTGATATTAAAAATGACAAACAGTCTACGGAGCTAATTACAAATCTCTATAAAGCAGGTACTAAATTATCGCGCTTTCAACGGATTGGTAATCGTGCAGGCCAAGTTATGGGGGGGATTGGTGCTGTACAGACTTTAATTAGTTTACATTCATTGATTAATCAGTTGGATAACCCTGATTTAACGGATGAAGAGCGTTTAGAAGTTGAAAAGCAGCTCTATATTACCTGTGGCAGTGCTTTTGCAAATTACGGCGATATGATGTTACAGCCAGTTTTGCTTAAAATTGCCAATAGTGCAAGGGCATCTTCATTAGTGTGTTCCCGCTTAGCGGCAGGTGTTGTTATCGTATTTAATTTAGTTGGTATGGGGTTTGATGCTTATCAGGCGTATGACAATTTATCAAAATTAGATAGCGTGACAGACCCTAAACAACGGCAAGACTTAATGGTGAATGCCGCTTTATCTATCGCCAGCTTTGTGGTGAATGGTGTCACTGTTGTCGGGGTACTGATAGCTTCTTCAACCATACCCGTTATGGGGCTTGTCATTGGTGGAATTCTATTAGTTGGCGGTTGGGTTTATAACGGCGTAAGGGCTGTAGAAAATATCAAACAGCAAATTGACATTAGTTGGAGCCGGGAATTAGAGGAAGGGATACGAGGGGCCCTTGGGTTAGAACCGACGTTGCGTACAAAAAATGAATTAGCAATAGTTCAATATATAGAATTATTTAAACAAGAAGAATGGTTAAAATCCAAAGGTATATTTAAGCAAATTATGGGCCCTGAGGGCTTTCAACATCATTTAAAAATCATAGAAAAACCGATAACAGAACCTGAAGAACGTTTTTACCTAGTGTGTGATGGTGAAAGGATGATAGCAGGGTATAAAACAGATTATTTTGGAGGTACAAAAGAAACAAGTGGTTATAATGACCAATTTGTTGAGTATACGAAACAAGGTGCACCAAGTTTTACTCAAGAAGAGATTGATATTTTACAAACAGAATATGTACTCAATGTTAATGGTGAAGTAAGAAAACGTACAAGTGATGATTTACCCAGTAATTTTAAAGCTGAGTGTAAACCTGTATTGGACAGAAAATTAGTTGCTACTGAATCATCATCTGAATATTTTAATTTGAACAGGTCATATAATTCGTTATTGCTCTCAGAATTTAGACAGCGTCATGAAATTAAAGGTGGGCGTCGTGTATCTACATTAAAAAAACAGTTTGAAGCGCCAGGGGTTGGAGAGCCAAAACTGTATACAGTTATTAAAAAATATAAAAGTAGTGGCGCGTTCGATGAAAATAATGACCCTTACCACTATGTTGGAATGGAACTAACTAATGTAGACTTGATTAGAAAAACTATTATAGATTGCCAGAATGGTGGTAGTAGTTTTGATACTGGAGGTGGTGTTGATATTATTATTGGTAAAAAAAATCAGACTAATGCATTTCAAATATCATCTGGAGATAAATATTTAGCGGGTGGTGATAAAAATGATATTTTTTATTTAAATGATAAGGGTATATTAACTGTCAAGCCCTCTGAATCATTAGATAAAATAGTTACTGAAAATTTTAAGTATCTAGATGGACAAGGTGGAAATGATACGCTAATTATCAAGGGTAAATCTAATTTAGTTAAACATATTACTGTTAATTTAGCATCTGAATACCTTTCCTATTCCTCAGGTCGAAATTTAAACGACTTACATGAGAGCGTTGCAAATATTAAAAGTATAGAGAATATTATTATTTGGGGACATAAAACGGATGATGAAATTGATGGGGACGAGAGTGATAATATTCTCGATGGTGGTTATGGTAACGATAATATTAAGGGTTATGAAGGCAATGATAAGCTGCTATTGAGCTATGGTAATGCTTATGGTGGTGATGGGGACGATATATATTTTATACGTCGCTATGACTGGGAAATAGAAGCTGAAAATCATTTTTTATATAAAAAAGAGTACAATACAGAAAAAAATATTTAGAACAGAAAAAGGTTTTCAATGATAAGAGCCATGAATTCCATAATAGGGTTGTCAATATTTATGAAGATACCGTGTCTAGCAGTGTTGTGAATTTGGATTATGAACTGAGTGAAATAAATAGTGTTTATGTGGATGGAAATAATCTGGTATTAGAAATAGCGATGCCAGTGATGAACTTTAATGGAAAGGAACTAGCTAATTTTTATGGATACATGACAATAAATTTAAATAATGTATATGTTGATTCAAATGAAGGTAAAAAACTTAATCATAATTATCAAATTAGAACTAGAGATGGTTTTTTACTTAATAGTAAACTTAAAGATATAGATGATCAGTCAATAAGGAAGATAAAGGAAAATATATTTGATATTACCTATTTACAATCATTTGATCAGGAGGCAATGGGTAATGAAAAATCGGTATATATATCGACTTCAGATTCTGCAATGATTTTAAATCAAAATAGAACATATGCTAAACCAAGTTGGGGAGATTTTAAATGGCTAGGTCTTGCTGAGGGGGTAACATATGAGGGAAGCTCAAGTAATGATGTGCTCAATTATGTTTCGGGGGGAAATAATATTAAGGTCAGCTTAGGCCAAGATATTTATCGGTTGGATAATATTGAACTTTATCAGCAGGACATTGTTTTTGATTTTTCTACGGTAAGAGGTTTGTATGGTGAAAATGATAAAGTGGTTTTATTGCTCCCAACAATTAATGCCTTTGAACTGCAAATGGATGGATCTAAAATTGTTTCAAAAGACAGGTTTAATATCACAAAATTCTCTATTGGCTTAGAAAACTTTGATGAAAGTATGCAACATGCGGTTGTTATCCAAGATAAATATAGCAATTTGTTTAAGGTTAATTTACGAAAAGGTCAATGTGCCATTACGCCGATAGTACCGATAAACAAAGAAACTGATGGCTCAGATACAATTGTTTTACCGAAAGGCTATATAGCAAAAAATGGGTTAATTAATGGCCTAGACGGGGATGATGCTATTATAAATTATAGCTCTCATGTGAGCTTTATATCGGGTGGCTTAGGCGATGATATAATCACCAGCGCTGGAGAATTTAATGTTTTATATGGTGGCGCTGGGGAAAATGAACTCACAGGAGGAGGCGGGGATGATTTACTGCTTTCCAGTACTGGTTTTGATACCTTGCAAGGCGGAAAAGGGGATGACCATTATTTAATTGATGGTGGCCAAACTGGCCTTGTATATATTGATGACCTAGAAGGTAATAACCATATTCACTTAATTAATTTTATAAATAATGCAATTACCCAAGAAAAGGACGGTGTGATTTATCACCGTTATTTATCACCAGCAGGTAAGATTGTTGTCGTCAAAAGAACATCAACTGACAAAAACCAAATTCATTTATATTCTGCTTCCTCGGATCATCTAGGATCGTTAATGCAAGGTGGGATGGATAAGCTCTTTAATGACCTTCGTTCTCGTTTTTTAGAAGAAAAAAGAATGGGAAATAATGACTGGAAACCTATTTTTGCCCTTGATCGTGAATTAAACGGAATTGCATCGCAAAGCCGTGTTGCCATTAATATAGAAAATATCCAGTTAACGCTCTCAGACCGAAATGACGTACAAACATTTAAAGAAATAGAGATAGAGTCCCCTTGGCTTGTCGACTCGTTAGAGGGGAATGATGTGGTTTTTGATGAGAGTAAACAAGGCAGGATCATCAAAGGAGGGAAAGGCAATGATAAGTTAATCACTTTAGGTGGCGAGAATGTTCTTTGTGGCGGCAGAGGGAACGATCAATTAGTAGGGGGAGAAAATGGCGATTTGCTTATTTCTGCACAAGGTGAAGATAGACTTTCGGGCGGCAAAGGCAATGATGTATACCTTGTATATGGTGATGGCGAGGGAGACGTGAATATTCATGATATTGAAGGTAATAACCATGTTTATCTGATTAACTTTAAACCAGATAGCATGAACGACGTGCTTATCTCACAAGGTATTACCAAAACATCGATTCAATCGACTACAGGAAAGTGGGTGCATATTCATCATCAAAACCATTTAATGTCGACGGTTAACCAGACGAACATTCAGTTTCATCATAAAGCCCATGAAAGTTGGCGAGACAAGTCTGAGCAAACCGTTGATAAACTGACCCAATTAATGGTTGAGCAACGTTATGAGTATGAAAGTACATCAGATAATGCGTTAAAAACAGCGTTAGCAGAAAAACACCTGACACATTTTGAATGGGTAGACCATTTAGTGAACGCTAAAATTTAGCGTTATTGAAAAAGGCACTCAGTGAGTGCCTTTTTGCTTTTGCTATCGTGTTTCGAAAACTTATAACACTTTCACGATGGCATCACACAGTGGAACCATGTTTTCTAAAGTCAGACCTGCCACGTTAATACGCCCAGAACTCACCGCATAGATACCAAATTCGCTACGTAGACGCTCTACCTGCTCTTTTGTTAGGCCACTAAAGGAGAACATACCATTTTGGTTGATAATGAAGCTGAAATCTTGTTTAGCGCCTTTTTCTTCCAAGGTTTTCACTAGCAGCTGACGCATGCGTTTAATACGCTCACGCATTGCTGTTAATTCTTGGATCCATTCTGCTTTTAACGCGTCATCAGAAAGGATGGTGGTGACTACTGCCGCACCGTGTGCTGGAGGGTTAGAGTAGTTTGCACGGATGACCGCTTTTGCTTGGCTAAATGCGCGCTCTGCGTTATCGCTATCTTTTGCGATAATTGTGCAAGCACCAACACGTTCGTTATATAAACCGAAGTTTTTCGAGAATGAGCTAGCAACAATCATTTCAGGGTTGTTTTTGGTGAAGATACGCAGGCCTTCAGCGTCTTCGTCTAAGCCTTTTGCAAAGCCTTGGTAAGCAAAGTCAAAAACAGGTAGTAAGCCTTTGTCTGCACACAGTGTAGCCAGTTTTGCCCATTGTTCGGCTGTTGGGTCAATCCCTGTTGGGTTATGGCAGCAGCCATGCAGAACAATCACATCACCTGCGATTGCAGAAGATAAGCTGTTTAACATGCCATCGAAATCCATGCCATGTTTTGCTGCATCGTAGTAGTTATAGGTTAAAACTTCTAAGCCAGCCGCTTCAAAAATATTTTTGTGGTTAGGCCACGTTGGGTTGCTTATCCAAACACGTTTTGCATTGGTTTGTTTCGCAATAAAATCAGCCGCGATACGTAAGGCACCTGTACCGCCCGGAGCTTGCGCTGTGCGTGCACGTTTTGAGGTGACAATTTCATGTTGTGCACCGAATAACAATTCTTGTGTTACACGGCCAAATTCTGGCATTCCGCTAATCGCAAGATAGTTTTTGGTGTTTTCGTTATCTAGCAGGAATTTTTCTGCTTTTTTGACGGTATCAAGCACAGGGGTTTTCCCTGATTCGTCTTTGTAGACGCCAATACCTAAGTTAATTTTATTATCGCGGGGATCAGCACGGAAACTATCAGCAAGACCTAAAATTGGGTCAGCGGGGGCAGAAGTAATTTTCTCAAACATGTTGTCGATTCCAAAGCTCGGTTGTGGTACCTAACACCAACCTGTGTGGTGAGGCAAAGTAAGGGGGGTTATGGCAACCTTACCTGTCAGATGCCCCATACAACGGGTTAATGCTGGGTATAGCTGAAAACGGGTTTAGTCGAACGAGTCGAGTAATCAGGTTAACGTGTGAAAGGGGTTTTGCCAACCGTTTTACGAAAAATTGGCGAGATCTTGTGAGCTAGGTAGGAATTGCATGTAATCCAACCAGAAATATCCATAAAGGTGGTGAATTTACCTGTCTTATCGATGATTTGGGTTGATAACTGGGAAGGTGAACAGGTTTTGAGGTTGGTATAACAAGGGGATGTATAACGTAGAAATAAAAAAGCAGCGCCGAAGCGCTGCTTGCAAAAACATGTTACCGTTTTCTCGATTATCAGTTAACTGATAATTAGAATTGGTAGATCAGACCTAAACCAACTACGTTATCAGTGTTGATACCGTTTTTGGAATTTTTAGTGAAATCGTTGTCTTTTAACAGGTTGATTTTGTAATCAACAACTGCAGACATGTTTTTGTTGAAGTAGTAGTAAGAACCTACAGATACATATTTCAGGATATCTTTGTTACCGTAGCCTGGCAGGTCTTTACCTTTAGACTGAACGTAAGCAACAGATGGCTTCAGACCAAAGTCGAACAGGTACTGAGCTACTAACTCAACGTTTTGAGTTTTGTTAGCGATGAAATCTTTGCTACCGTAGTGAGTCATGTTCAGAGTCTCACCATACATTGCAGCTAAGTAAACATTGTTAGCGTCGAATTTACCACCAACGTTCCATGCTTGAGCACGGTCACCACGAGCTTGGCTAGTTTTTTGGTTTTCAGTACGAGCCGAGTTAGAATAACCACCACCCAGAGTTACGCCCCAACCTAAGTTATAAGCTGTTGAGAAACCGTAACCGTCACCGTTGTTTTTGTAAACATCAGTAACACCTGATTTGTTAGTTTCGGTATTTTTACCTTGATATTGCAGAGCAAAGCTCAGGCCATCAACATAACCGAAAGCATCGCTGTTGCGGTAAGTTAATAAGTTACGGTTACGACCAGTCATGAATGTATCAGTCTGAGCCATAGAATCGCCGCCCCATAAAGGCAGAACGTCTGTCCAAGCTGCAGTATCGTATACAACACCGTAGTTACGGCCGTAGTCGATTGAACCGAAATCAGCAAATTTCAGACCCGCGTATGCTAAACGGTTTTTGTTGGTGTTGTTGTCTTCACCTTTGTTGGTTTTAGTTTCCCACTCGAAGCGACCAAAACCAGTCAGTTGATCAGTGATTTGAGTATCACCTTTAACGCCTAAACGAACACGTGAATCATCACCATCTTCGCTTTTAGTTCCGTTGCTGCCTTTGCCGTCTGCAAAGTAGTGACGAACGTCAACTTTACCGTAAACGTCTAACTTGTTGCCGTCTTTGTTGTATACTTCAGCTGCGTTTGCTGCACCAGCAGCTAACAGAGCTGGGATAACCATTGCAAGAATATTGCGTTTCATCATTATTATTACCCTCATTGGTGTTATTCGGACACCTGCCACTGCCAAAAATAATTCGCAAAAATAATTGGAACTATTTATGAGAGATTAGTGTCGTCTATGTCGGCGACCAGTGTTCCATTGCTAAATAAATTTATCTACCCTCAAAGTGCTACAAAATCAAAGATTCTGAAACAAATGGTAACTAGATGTTTCTAAATGTAAAAAATAGAGTGAAAAATAACCACTCATCGTACCAGTTTAAAAAATATTACAAAATTTAGGGAACTTTTTTGATAGACAATTTGAGCTTTTTTTGAGCAACTTAGATAAATTTCACTGAAGATTTCTGGTTGGAAAAAAACAAAGATGAAGCAAAAAAGCAGATTATTCTTAGCAATATCAATGTTGGTGCAATATAACGGGAAATTATAAGGCAATAACGTAAAAAATGTGATCTGTTTATCAGAAGACTGAAATTAAATGTAACGAGATGAGATAGTTATGAAGTGAAAGTATCTCAGAGCTTAATAATCACGAGCCAACGTGTGCTGGCTCGTGATTTTATTGCATTAATACAGAAAACACAGAAAAGCAGAAATTAGAATGCTGCGTTTCTTGGAGTACGTGGGAATGGGATCACTTCACGGACGTTACCGACGCCAGTTACATAGGCAACTAAGCGCTCAAAACCAAGGCCGAAACCGGAATGAGGCACAGTGCCATAACGGCGCAGATCACGGTACCACCAGTAATCTTCTTTATTCATACCCATTTCTGCAAGGCGTGCATCTAACATGTCCAAACGCTCTTCACGTTGTGAACCACCGATGATTTCACCAATACCCGGTGCAAGGACATCCATCGCAGCAACGGTTTTACCGTCCTCATTGAGGCGCATATAGAAAGCTTTGATGTCTTTCGGGTAGTTTTTCACCACGACAGGCGCTTTAAAGTGCTGCTCAGCAAGGTAGCGCTCATGTTCAGAAGACATATCGACACCCCAGTAAACTGGGTTTTCGAATTTCTGACCGCAGGTCTCAAGGATTTTGATCGCATCAGTGTAATCCACTTGCGCGAAATCAGAGTTAACAAAGCTTTCTAAGCGAGTGATAACGTCTTTATCAACGCGTTGTGCAAAGAACTCTAAATCATCACGACGTTCTGTCAGTGCCGCTTTAAATGCAAATTTCAGCATTTTTTCGGCAAGGCCTGCCACATCATCTAAGTTTGCAAACGCAACTTCTGGCTCAACCATCCAAAATTCCGCCAAGTGACGGCTGGTGTTGGAGTTTTCAGCACGGAATGTTGGGCCGAAGGTGTACACTTTGCTCAGTGCGGTTGCGTAGGCTTCCCCATTTAGCTGGCCAGAAACCGTTAAGAAGGCTTCGCGACCAAAGAAATCTTCGCTGAAATCCACTTCACCTTTATCATTACGTGGCAAGTTGTTGTAGTCCAGTGTAGAAACACGGAACATTTCACCTGCACCTTCGGTATCTGAAGCGGTAATGATTGGGGTTGAAACCCAGAAGTAACCTTGTTCATCAAAGAAGCGGTGGATAGCTTGCGCTAAAGTATGACGAACACGTGCAACCGCACCAATTAAGTTAGTGCGTGGGCGCAGGTGTGCTGCATCACGTAAGAATTCAACGCTATGGCGTTTTGCCGCCATTGGGTAAGTGTCAGGGTCTTCAACCCAACCAACGACTTTAACCGCAGTAGCTTCTAATTCAAATGATTGACCTTGACCCGGAGACTCTTTTACCGTGCCCGTGACTTCAACGGAACAACCTGTGGTGAGATGCAGGACTTCGTCATTATAATTCGGTAAATTATTATTAATGATAGCCTGTAACGGATTAAAGCATGAGCCGTCATAAACGGCGAGGAAAGAAAAACCAGCATTTGAATCTCTCCTTGTACGTACCCAGCCTTGAACGGTGACTTCAGAGCCTACCGCCACACGGCCTTGCAGTACGTCGACTACAGGCGCTACTATCATATAATTCACTCTCTTCATATTTAATAATATCTACTTTGACTATCTCAATCCGTCATACTTCGAGCCGTAGATGCGTTGGCTTCACAAACCGACCCTAGTCACATACTTGTGTATGCTCCTAGGGCTCATTTTGCTTGCCGCCTTCCTACAACTCGAATTATTTAGGATGCCATTCAAATTGTATTAAAACCACTTCGTTCATTGTATTGCAGCGTTCTTTATTAAGGCGCAAAACAAGGCGTGTATGACGGTTAAAATAGTTAAGTAGGGATATACTTACGAAATCCCATATTTCAGGGGCCAAAGCTCTATGTTACTTGCCATTTGTTAGGAAACAAGTAAAAAATCGCGATAAATAATTTCAGTGGAATCGAACGATTATTTTAGAGCTCAAAAACTATAGTAATAGTAAGTGAATAAAAGAAAAAGCGGGTTTTTTAGCCCAGCACAAGAAAAGTGCAGATTCTTGTGCTGAGTGAAGGAAAATAGGGGATTAACAGGCTTTTTCCATTTTAGGCAGGTCAAAGGCTTTTCTGAGTTGATTAACGAATTCATCATCCTCACAAATTGTTTTGCCAGGGCTATCAGATAACTTAGCAACGGGCTTCCCATTACATTCAACTAACTTGATCACAATATTCAACGGCGTGACGTGAGGAATATTGCAGGTTAGTCTTGTCCCAATCCCAAATACGAGATTAATACGCTGATGAAAATAGCGATATAAGTCGAGTGCCTTTTGTAAATCTAAGCTATCAGAGAAAACCAGTGTTTTGCTCATCGGGTCAATGCCCAACTTTTCATAGTGGGCAATGGCTTTCTCACCCCATTCGATAGGGTCACCTGAATCGTGGCGTAATCCTTGGTAGCGCTTCGCAAAATTGACATCAAAGTCGCGCAAGAAAGCATCCATGGTGATACAGTCAGTTAACGCTATTCCAAGGTGGTCAGGGTATTCATCTAACCAGCTTTGCAGGGCTTCACGTTGGCTGTTTGCTAGCTCTGGGCTAATCTGCTGGTGTGCTTGAAACCATTCGTGTGCTTGTGTGCCTACTGGGATTAAATCAAGCACATGGGCCAGTTGGTAGTTACTGGTGCCTATAAGGTAAGGAAACTCGTTTTTCAGCATGGAAACAATGGCAGATTGCACCGCGTAAGAAAAACGGCGGCGAGTGCCGAAATCCATTAATTTAAAGCCAGATAAGTCTAGTTTGTCTTCATTGGCTTGCGCATAGAAAACGGTTAACAGTTTTCTCAGCTGATTAACGGCATCTTCAGGCGTGATTTCAGGGTGTCTATCTCGCTGCACAATTTCACTAACAAGTGCAAGCAGCGGGACTTCCCACATGATCACTTCACGCCAAGGGCCGCTAATGCGAATGGTAAGTTGCCCATCGTGATTAGATGAAACAGCAACTTGCTCAGGTTTAAAGCGGAACGTTTTTAGCCAAGTGAGGTAATCTTCTTGGAAAAAAGGTAAGCGGCGTAGAAATGTGAACTCATCGTCAGTCAGGGACAAATGTTCCATCAACTGAACTTGTTGCCTGATTTCATTGGCGTAGACGCCTAGGAGTTCACTGCTACGACAGCGGAACTCAGCAACAACCGGTACGTGGTAGTATCGGTGGAAAACAGCCTGCTGCATATGAAGCTTGTAAGCATCGGTATCGAGCAGTGATGTAATAATCGGTGTAGCGTCTAAATTCATGGCGCGCAGACATCCTCGCGGAGCTTATCTACTTATATTTAGCAATTTGCTAAATCGTTAAAGTTGCAAAAGTATACCCACTTTAACAAAAGATAGAAGCGTTATTCTACCTGTCGGTATTGTCGGGGCATATTCAGCTTAATTTGCTCATTTGCGTTCATGTAAAGCCGTTGTATCGGGTAAACCTATTTTGAAACTAGCATGACTAATGTTTTAGATACAAAACGATTAATCATGAAAAGATACTAACATGTCGCGAAAGATTTGATAGTACTATAGCACCAACAAACAAACGAATTTATAACAAAACAGTGACTAATAAATATGAGCACGTAACATTGAACAGAAAATAGATAACATTATTTGATGAAAATGTTTCTCAAATCCGTTCACATTACGGTGTCTTATAGTATTGTATAAAGCAGCGAAGTAGTGCGATATCGAATATAACGAATTAAAAGGTTACTTATGACCCAGCTAAGACAAGCGAAATATCGTCAGGATTATCAAGCACCTGATTATACGATTACAGAGATTGACCTCGATTTTAACCTTGATCCTGTCAAGACAGTAGTAACCGCAGTGAGTCAGGTAAAGCGCATTAATCCCCAATCATCAACCCTTGAATTACATGGCGAAGATTTATCATTAGTCAGTATCGAAATTGATGGAAAAGCATGGAGCGATTATCAACAAACTGAAGGTAAGCTGATTATTAAATCATTACCTGAATCTTTTACGTTGCGTATCGTGAATGAAATTAGCCCTGAAAAAAATACAGCGTTAGAAGGTTTGTATGTATCGGGTGATGCGTTATGTACGCAATGTGAGGCAGAAGGTTTCCGCCACATTACTTTTTACCAAGACCGCCCTGATGTATTAGCGCGTTACACCACAACCATTACAGCAGATAAAGCACGTTATCCTTATCTTTTATCCAATGGTAATCGCATTGCAGAGGGCGAATTAGAAAATGGCCGCCATTGGGTTAAGTGGGAAGACCCATTCCCAAAACCAAGCTATTTATTTGCAGTGGTCGCCGGTGATTTTGATGTATTAAAAGATATTTTTGTCACCCGCAGTGGTCGTGAAGTGGCACTAGAACTGTTTGTTGATAAGGGTAATTTAGACCGTGCTCCATGGGCGATGCAGTCGCTAAAAAATGCCATGAAATGGGATGAAGAGCGTTTCGGTTTAGAGTATGACCTTGATATTTATATGATTGTCGCCGTTGATTTCTTCAATATGGGGGCAATGGAAAACAAAGGCTTGAACGTCTTTAACTCCAAATATGTATTAGCCAAAAGTGATACAGCCACAGATAAAGACTATTTGAATATTGAGTCTGTGATTGGCCATGAGTATTTTCATAACTGGACGGGCAACCGTATTACTTGCCGTGACTGGTTCCAATTGAGCTTAAAAGAGGGCCTAACGGTTTTCCGTGACCAAGAATTTAGCTCGGATTTAGGTTCCCGCTCAGTTAACCGAATTAATAATGTCAAAGTGATGCGTTCGGCACAATTTGCGGAAGATGCAAGCCCAATGGCTCACCCAATTCGCCCTGAAAAAGTAATAGAAATGAATAACTTCTATACGTTAACAGTGTACGAAAAAGGGTCTGAAGTTATTCGGATGATCCACACATTACTTGGCGAAGAAATGTTCCAAGCCGGTATACAGTTGTATGTTCATCGCCATGATGGTAGCGCTGCCACCTGTGATGATTTTGTACAAGCAATGGAAGATGCTTCAAATGTCGACTTGTCTTTATTCCGCCGCTGGTATAGCCAATCAGGTACACCAGTATTAACGGTGCGTGATGAATATTCGCCTGAAAAACAGCAATATACATTGCATGTTAGTCAAATGACGCCTCCGACATTAGACCAAACAGAAAAACTGGCTCTGCATATTCCTCTGGATATTGAGTTATATGATGAGGAAGGGGCGGTAATTCCATTAAAACGTGATGGTAGCCCAGTAAACTCAGTGCTTAATATCACCCAAGAAACTCAATCTTTTGTGTTTGATGAGGTTGCAACTCGCCCTGTGCCGTCTTTATTACGCGAATTTTCTGCGCCAGTTAAGTTAGATTATAACTATACGGATGAGCAATTAGCGTTTTTGATGCAACATGCAAGCAACGAGTTTTCCCGTTGGGATGCGGCTCAGCAGTTGATCAACAACTATGCAAAAATCAATGTCACGAAGTTCCAAAAAGGTGAAGAACTTGTTTTGCCTGAATCAGTCGTTGATGCTTTCCGTGCCGTTTTATTGAGTGAATCAATTGATCCTGCGCTTGCAGCCTTGATCTTAACGCTGCCTTCAGAAAATGAAATTGCAGAACTCTTTGCAGTTATCGATCCTGTTGCTATCCATGAAGTGATCAACTTTATTCACCATCGATTAGCGAATGAGATGTCGGATGAATTTCTGACAGTCTATCGTTCGATTAACATTGAAGGTTATCGAGTTGATCATCAAGATATTGCCAAACGATCGTTACGAAATGTTTGTTTGCAATATTTAGCGTCGAACGACGATGCAGCGATGGCGAATAAGCTGGTCGAAGAACAGTATAAAAATGCAGATAACATGACGGATTCACTGGCAGCCCTCACAGCCGCCAATGAAGCACAACTGCCTTGCCACGCACAATTGATGACTGATTTTGATGAACGCTGGCACCACGATGGGTTGGTGATGGATAAATGGTTTACATTGCAAGGTTCAAACCCAGCAAAAGGCACGTTATCAAATGTGCGTAAGCTGTTAAATCACCGTTCATTCAGTATGAGTAATCCGAACCGTGTTCGTTCATTAGTGGGTGCTTTCACGGCAGGTAACCCAGTTAATTTCCATGCAGAGGACAGTAGCGGTTATCAGTTCCTGTATGAAATTTTGGTGGATTTGAATACGCGTAACCCGCAAGTTGCTTCTCGCTTGATTGAACCACTCATTCGTTTAAAACGTTATGATGAAAAACGCCAAGCTCAAATGCGTAAAGTGTTAGAGCAATTAAAAGAACTCGATAATTTATCGGGGGATTTATTTGAAAAAATTACCAAGGCGTTAGAAAGTTAATTAGCCTCACAGGTATATATAAGAAGACCCCTGAACGCTGTTTAGGGGTTTTCTTTTTCAACGAACATGCCATTGCGGCAAGCCATATTCAGCTGATATCAAGCCTACTTTAATACAGTAATTCAACTAAACGCACTTTTATTGATTTTTTCATGGCACATTTGCGGCCAAATAGGGTAGTCTATAGCGCGTTTTATCCGACGAAACATCGCTTGCACTTCCATGTTCACCAAAGCTTAATCGCGGGGGGCGTTTGGGTGCGCGCGACATGATGTCTTTCTTCTTGAAACGCACTAGCAGAATATAGGTTATTGGATATGTTATATCACCTTGCCCGCAAGGCACTATTCCAGTTCGACCCCGAAAAAGCGCATGAAATGACTTTTCGCCAGCTTCAACGTTTAAACCATTCTCCTTTTCAATGTCTGATCCGCCAATCTGTAGCGACCAAACCAACCCAATGCATGGGACTTTCGTTTAAAAACCCACTGGGGCTTGCCGCGGGGTTGGATAAAGACGGTGAATGTATTGATGCATTTGGTGCAATGGGCTTTGGTTTTGTAGAAATTGGTACTGTGACACCTCGTCCCCAATCAGGAAATGATAAGCCAAGACTTTTTCGCTTAGTTGAAGCGGAAGGGATCATTAACCGAATGGGGTTTAATAATAAGGGTGTTGATAACCTTGTTGAGAATGTCAAAAAATCTAATTATGGTGGAATAATTGGTATTAATATTGGCAAAAATAAAGATACGCCAGTTGAACAAGGCAAAGATGATTACCTTATTTGTATGGATAAGGTGTATGCGCATGCGGGTTATATTGCTATTAATATTTCATCACCAAATACACCAGGTTTGCGTTCATTGCAATACGGCGAAGCGCTCGATGATTTATTAAGTGGTATAAAAGCAAAGCAATTAGAACTTCAATCGTTACACAATAAATATGTTCCTGTTGCTGTTAAAGTAGCCCCTGATTTATCTGAAGAAGAAATTATTCAAGTTACAGATAGCCTAGTTAGGCATAATATTGATGGTGTTATTGCGACGAATACCACGTTAGACCGTTCTCTTGTTCAAGGGTTGAATCACTGTAATGAAATGGGTGGATTAAGCGGGCGACCTGTTCAATTAAAAAGTACCGAAGTGATTAAACTTATTTCGCGTGAATTAAATGGCAAACTTCCGATTATTGGTGTGGGAGGAATTGATTCATTAACCGCAGCGCGTGAAAAAATGGATGCGGGTGCTTCATTAATTCAAATTTACTCTGGTTTTATTTATCATGGACCAAGATTAATTAAAGATATTGTCAATCATATCTAGTAAATTGTAAATTTACTTAACAAGGGGGTTTCTTTATGCCCCCTTTTAAACTATATTGCTAATAGTGGCTATTTTTATATCAATTTTATTTCAATTTCAGCGAATGTGTTATTCGATAATAACATTATTCGGTTGTCTGCAAGGCGAATTATTTAGCGTATAAAAGTTAGCTGTAGAGTAAATTTAAGAAAGATCGTATTGATGATCGTTCTTATATATATTTACCGTTAAATCGCTAAAGGATCCGTTTATGAATATTAAACCTGATGATCATTGGCGTTGGTATTTTGATCATGACCATGACAGGGTGATGTTAGATCTCGCCAACGGCATGATATTTCGTTCATGTTTTCCAGCTAAAATGCTGACGGTATTTGCTCGTAATGAAATGCCATTTAGTATAGAGGATGCTGGGGAATTTTATTTGTTTGATGAGCAAGCTAAACGATTAAATATTACACAAGAAGAACGTGCTGAATTGGTGCTTAATAGTCTTGTTGCTTATCGCTTTTTAAAACCGCAGATGCCCAAAAGTTGGTATTTTTCTTCATTTCACGCGATTAATACGCCGAAGCAAGGGCAAATTATTCAGGTGTGTTTAGAAAACAGCCATCATTATTCCACATTTATTATTGCGGAAGCGGGTTCTTGTGCCAGTTTGTGTTTATTGGCTGAACCGGTGTTGGAATTAGCTGATCGTGTTTTAAGATTTTGTGATCCAATTAAGATCATGAATGATCGTATGCTTGAATATTCATCTAGAGCTAAACGACAGTTATATGGAAATGTAATTTGATTGATCGTGTGAGATCGCATCGAAAAAAGAATGAATAAAATTTCTATTATTACGATGGATTGATAATTTGGTTGGTGGAATTTTAACACCGTCATAATTTAAAATTACAGATGGTGTTAAAGATCCTTAAATTGAATTTTACTTAAATGCTAATTTTAGCGCTGTTTTAGGAATACAACTGCAGGCTAATATATAACCATTTTCCCTAATTGCGCTCTGTTTTAATGGTGTTACTTCACCAGACACTAATTTAATTTTACACCGTCCACAAATACCCGCTCGACATGAATAGGGAATATTTAAACCGTGGGATTCAAGTTGTTCAAGGATCACATTTTGGTTATCACCCTCATATTCGGTTCCGTCGAAAACTAAGCTGACTTTGTTAATTTGAGATTGCGTATTTTGCACAGAAAGGTCGCTTTCTCTTTCTTGCATCAAATATTGTTTGGCGGTTTTAGTTTCTAATACAGTTAAGGCATCGCCAACACGAATAACACCTGTATTCTGAATTATCACATTTTGCCCGAAATCGACATCACCTTTTTCATCTGAGCGGAACGTTTGTAATGTCGCTAATGGCTCACTATTGGGGTGTTTAATGCCTTTTTCTGGACTAACGGTCGTGAGGATACAGCGGCTGCAAGGGCGGTCTAAAGTAAAGACAACATCACCAATTTGAATGGTTTTCCATGTGTCTTCTTCAAACGGTTTTGCGCCCGTAATAATTAAGTTGCCGCGAAATTGCTCGAGTTTAATACTGGCAGGGCAACGGCGTTGTAATTCTTGAACCGATGCTTCATTAATTAATAGAAAAGGGTAGCCATCAGCAAATGACATCGGTACGTCTTGGTATTCTTTTACGCGACGAGAAAGCTGTGGGCTTAGCCAACGTAATTGAACTGGCTCATCAAAAAAGGTGCTTAACCAGCTATTTATTGTTTCTGGTGCAATGAGCGAATGAAAATGATTGCCCCAAACTTCAGTAGGGCTCTGCTTCTCGTTAAAGTCCTGATACAATACTGTCGCACTTTCGCCATTAGGCGCTCGAAGATGGAGTCCATTGTTGAGCATCACTGGTGTAAACAGTAACATTTGCGGGTATTTTCTCGCCGTAATAAATTTACCTTCCAGCGTGGTTATCATAAAATTACGATCAAAAGTCAAACCGCTAATATCAGCGAAGGCATGAGATAAACGCACCCCTCTCATGGATTTTACTGGGTGTGTATAAAGGCGCGAAAGCGTGATCATTTTTTAATCCTTATAATTGTGCGCAGCAACTTTATGACAACTGCATAAGATTAGCTATAATGCGCAACAATTTTTCATCGAAATCGGTAACAAATACTATGAATTTTCTGTTTGCCAGCACAGCTCGTGGCCTAGAAGAACTACTGAAAACGGAACTGGAAGCACTCGGTGCCAGCCAGTGTAAAGTGACCCAAGGGGGCGTCTATTTTCAGGCCGATGAACGGGGCATGTACCAAAGCTTACTGTGGAGTCGGCTGGCATCGCGTATTTTATTGCCTTTGAATGATTTTGATGTCTACAGTGACTTGGATTTATACCTTGGTGTACAGGCGATTGACTGGTCAGAAATTTTTTCTGTAAATGATACGTTTGTGGTGCATTTTACAGGGACTAACGAAGAAATTCGCAATAGCCAATATGGCGCCTTAAAAGTGAAAGATGCCATCGTTGATAGCTTCGTTCGCAAGTTAGATCAGCGCCCTGATGTTGCTCGTCAACAGGCGGACATTCGCATTAATGTGTACCTGAATAAAGAAAAAGCGAGTGTAGCATTAGATTTAAGTGGTGATTCACTGCACATTCGCGGCTACCGTGACTTAGCAGGGCAAGCCCCATTAAAAGAAACGTTAGCCGCTGCAATTATTAACCGCTCAGGTTGGCAGCAAGGTACGCCATTAGTTGACCCAATGTGTGGTTCGGGGACGTTATTAATCGAAGCTGCCATGATGGCAACAGATAAAGCGCCTGGTTTACATCGTAACCACTGGGGCTTTTATGCATGGTCGAAATTTAATGCCGAATTATGGCGCGAGCTAACCACGGAAGCACAAGTGCGTTTCCGCCAAGGTTTAAAAGAGAACACTTCACGTTTTTATGGCTTTGATATTGATAAACGGGTACTGGAAATGGCGCGAGCAAATGCGCGTCGTGCAGGCCTTCAAGATGTCATTACCTTTAACCAAGGTGATGCGGCTGCGTTGGAAAACCCGGTTAAAACAGAAGCAGTGGGAACGATTATCAGTAACCCACCATATGGTGAACGTTTAGAAAGTGAACCGGCGTTAATTGCGCTACACAGCCAATTAGGCCGCGTCGTGAAAGCGCGTTTCCCTGGTTGGCGTTTATCGATTTTCAGTGCTTCACCTGAATTATTAAGCTGTTTGCAATTACGTTCAGAGCGCGAGTTCAAAGCAAAAAACGGCCCATTAGATTGTGTACAGAAAAATTACCAATTAGCGGCTACGCCTTCTGAAACGGTTGCAGAAATCTCCCCTGACTTTGCTAACCGTTTACGTAAGAATTTGAAAAAGTTAACTAAGTGGGCAAAACAACAGGGTATTGAAAGCTATCGCGTCTATGATGCTGATTTGCCTGAATATAATGTTGCGGTCGATATTTATGGCGACAAAGTGGTCATCCAAGAATATGCGCCACCAAAAACGGTGGATGAGCGTAAAGCACGCCAGCGTTTATTTGACGTGATCACTGCGACCATGAACGTGTTAGAACTGTCATCAAATCAATTGGTACTGAAAACGCGTCAACGCCAAAAAGGCAAACAGCAATACGAAAAACTGGCACAAAAAGACGATTTCTTCTTAGTGCAAGAATACAATGCCAAAATGCTGGTTAATCTAACTGATTACCTCGATACAGGGTTATTTTTAGACCACCGTATTGCGCGTCGTATGTTAGGGGAGATGAGCAAAGGTGCTGATTTCTTAAACTTATTCTGCTATACAGGTACAGCAACGGTACATGCAGGTTTAGGCGGCGCGAAAAGCACAACATCGGTCGATATGTCCCGTACTTACCTTGAATGGGCAGAGAAAAACTTACAAGCGAATGGGTTAACGGGGCGTCAACATCGCTTAATTCAAGCAGATTGCTTAGGTTGGTTAGCAAATAGCGATGAGCAATTTGATCTGATCTTTATTGATCCGCCAACATTCTCAAACTCAAAACGCATGGATGGCACGTTTGATGTGCAACGTGACCATGTGCAACTGATTACATATTTAAAACGACTATTACGCCGCGGCGGAACCGTGATGTTCTCAAACAACAAACGCGGTTTCAAAATGGATATGGAAGCAATCGCGGAGTTAGGACTACAAGCACAAGAAATCACTGCGAAAACGCTTTCTGAAGATTTTGCACGTAATCGTCAAATTCATAACTGCTGGTTAATTCGCCACGCAGAGTAAAGGATAGAATCAATGGCTTTAATTAATTTATCGGGTGCATACCTTTCGTTCAGTGATGCGCCATTACTTGATAATACTGAAATTCATATTGAAGATAACGAGCGCGTCTGCTTGGTCGGCCGAAACGGTGCGGGTAAATCAACCCTGATGCGTGTGCTGACGAAAGAACAACCTTTAGATGATGGCCAACTGATTTACGAGCAGGATTTAGTTGTTGCGCGCTTGCAGCAAGATCCGCCGCGTAATGTGGAAGGCACTATTTTTGATTTCGTTGCAGAAGGTGTTGCGGAGCAAGCGCAATACCTGAAGGATTATCATCATATTGCTAAAGTGGTGGAAGAAGATCCTAGCGAAAAAAACTTAAATAAAATGGCTGAATTACAAGAAGTGCTTGATAACCGTAATTTATGGTTATTGGATTCTCGTATCAGCGATGTACTGAAAAAATTGGGCTTACCTGCGGATGCGGAACTTTCTTCCCTTTCTGGGGGATGGTTACGTAAAGCGGCGCTGGGGCGTGCATTAGTGAGCAACCCACGTGTTTTATTCTTAGATGAGCCAACGAACCACTTAGATATTGAAACTATTTTGTGGTTGGAAAACTTCCTTAAAGATTTCCAAGGCAGCATTGTATTTATTTCCCATGACCGTTCATTTATTCGTAACATGGCAACCCGTATTATCGATTTAGACCGCGGGCAACTCGCCTCATGGCCGGGTACATACGATGATTATTTGATCAGTAAAGAAGAAGCCTTGCGCGTTGAAGAAATGCAAAATGCGGAATTCGATAAAAAACTGGCTCAAGAAGAAGCGTGGATCCGCCAAGGCATTAAAGCGCGTCGTACTCGTAATGAAGGTCGTGTTCGTGCTCTAAAAGCACTGCGTGTTGAGCGTTCAGAGCGCCGTGAAGTGATGGGAACCGCCAAAATGCAAGTGGGTGAAGCCGCTCGCTCGGGTAAAATTGTTTTTGAAATGGAAAACGTTAATTACCAAATCGATAATAAAGTGTTGGTAAGCGATTTTTCTGCCCAGGTGATGCGTGGCGACAAAATCGCATTAGTTGGGCCAAATGGTTGCGGTAAAACCACACTGTTACGTTTAATGCTGGGTGATTTACAAGCGGATAGCGGGCGTGTGCACTGTGGTACAAAACTTGAAGTGGCTTATTTTGACCAACACCGCGCAGCATTAGACCCAGATAAAACTGTTATGGACAACCTAGCGGAAGGTAAGCAGGAAGTGATGGTCAATGGCAAGCCGCGCCATGTATTAGGCTATTTGCAAGACTTTATGTTCCCACCAAAACGTGCAATGACCCCAGTCAGAGCCTTATCTGGCGGTGAGCGTAATCGGTTATTATTAGCTCGATTATTCTTAAAACCAAGTAACTTACTGATCCTCGATGAACCGACCAACGACCTTGATGTCGAAACATTAGAATTACTTGAGGAGTTAGTGGATGGTTACCAAGGAACCGTTCTGTTGGTGAGCCATGACCGTGAATTCGTCGATAATAGCGTAACAGAATGCTGGATCTTTGAAGGCGATGGCGTGATCAACCGTTTTGTGGGCGGTTATTTTGATGCTCAAAAGCAAAGAGCACAAACCGTGAGTTTGGAAGCCAAACAAACGAGTAAAGTGGCAGCGCAAGAAAAAACGGCAAAACCGAAAGAAGCGGCAAAGCGACCAAATAAACTCAGTTATAATTTATTGCGTGAGTTGGAACAGTTGCCTGCGAAACTTGAGCAATTGGAAACGGAAATTGAAGCGTTACAAGCTAAAGTTGGCGATGCTGATTTCTTCAATCAACCTCACGATGTTACTGAGCAAACATTGAGCCAGTTATCGGCAAAAGAAACCGAGCTGGAGCAAGCGTTTGACCGCTGGCAAGAGCTTGAATTGCTTAAAAATGGTTGAGTAAATTGATAAATTAGAGGAGCGAATATTCTTTGTGTACCCATGAGTCTCATGAACATGTGCTTTGTCCTCAGTGCGATATGCTGGTTGCGGTTCCAGAATTGGAACAAGGTAGTAAAGCAACTTGCCCGCGTTGTGAGACCACATTAGTTTCAAAGTGGCGATATCCGTATAAGCAGCCTGCTGCTTATGCGTTTAGTGCGTTGATCATGCTATTCATCGCGTGCTTATTTCCTTTTGTGAAAATGAGCGCGGCGGGTATTGAAAACGAAATTTCGCTTTTTCAAATTATCGAAATTATTGCCTCAACGCGTTATAGCGGTTTAGCACTATTCTTCTTGTTCTTCTCCTTAATCATACCGGCCTTTTGTATGGTCACCATTATCCTTTTAGGGTTGCAAGTTCACATTCCTAAAGGAATTAAAGTGGTGATCACACGGATTTTATTCCAAATGAAAGCCTGGTGTATGGCGGAGATTTTTTTAGCGGGCGTTTTAGTCAGTTTTGTCAAACTGATTGCCTATGGCGATATTGGCATTGGCCTAAGCTTTTTACCTTACTGTGTATTTTGTATGTTACAGGTGAGGGCATTCCAATGCTTAGATAGGCACTGGTTATGGAATCGCATTGAAGCGGCACCAAAATTAGCACGCCCGTTAAAAGTCGGTCAAACAGGCATTAGCCAAAATATACGTTTATGTTTGGTCTGTACTGCGATTTTGCCGGCTGAGCAATCTAAATGCCCACGCTGTCATTCTCGTGGCAGTGTGCGTAAGCACCAAAGTTTACAATGGACAATGGCGCTGCTCGTAACATCGATTATGTTATATATTCCTGCAAATGTGTTGCCGATGATGACGACTAATACACTCGGGAGCGGTTTAAACTCCACCATTATTGATGGGGTTATTTTGTTATGGGGGGATGGTTCGTACCCTGTGGCAATGGTTATCTTTATTGCCAGTATCATGGTTCCTACGTTAAAAATGATTGGTATTGCTTGGTTATGCCTTGATTCGCAAGGTTATGGCAACCGCGATCCACATCGTATGCATTTTATTTATGAGCTGGTGGAGTATGTCGGTCGTTGGTCAATGATTGACGTATTTGTGATTACGATTTTGGCCTCTTTAGTCCAAATGGGGCAGTTAATGAGCATCGTTCCTGCGGTGGGGATTATTTTCTTTGGTGTTGTCGTGATTTTAACGATGTTTGCGGCGATGACATTTGACCCTCGATTGACTTGGGATCGTTGTGATGCGAAAAATGCAGTGAATACTGCTGAACAAGAAGGAGCCATCGGGTGACCTCACAAGAAACACCACAGGCTAATGCCAAAGTCAGTAAGCTAAAAAGCTGGTCACCTGTATGGGTGATCCCAATTGTCACCATTTTACTTGGTGCATGGGTCTTATTTTACCACTTTAGTAACCAAGGCCCAGAAGTGACGTTGATCACTTACAATGCCGAAGGAATCGAAGCAGGTAAAACGAAAATTAAAAGCCGCAGTGTCGATATCGGCGTTGTGGAAAGTGTAACGTTAGATGACAATTTTAGTCGCGTTATCATAAAAGCCCGTTTAAATAATGAAATGAAAGAGTTACTTCGTACTGACTCGGCATTTTGGATTGTTAAACCAACAATAGGGCGTGATGGTGTAACGGGCTTAGGGACGTTACTTTCAGGGGCTTATATTGAGCTTCAACCGGGGCTTGCGGCAAAAGAACACTTTGAATTCACTTTATTAGATACACCACCTTTGGCTTCCCCTGATGCCAAGGGGATCCGCGTTATTTTAGCCAGTGATAAAGCGGGGCAGCTCAATCCGGGCGATCCTGTCTTATTCCGCGGTTACCGAGTGGGTTCCGTCGAAACCAGTAATTTCGACATGGATAAGCGCGACATGCGCTATCAATTATTCATTAACGCTCCGTACGATAAGCTTGTGAGCTCGAATGTGCGCTTCTGGAAAGACAGCGGTATCGCTTTCGATATGTCATCTCAGGGAGTACATGTTGAGATGGGCTCAATTGCCACTTTATTAACGGGTGGGGTGAGTTTTGATGTTCCTGAAGGGTGGGTACCGGGCGCGAATGTTAAGGAAAATGCAGAGTTTGAACTGTTTGATAACCAAAGCAGCATTCAAAACTCACTGTATACCCAGTACCAAGACTTTGTACTCTTTTTCTCTGATTCCGTGCGTGGCTTACAACCGGGGGCCCCTGTTGAATTCCGAGGTATCCGTTTAGGAACCGTTGCACAGGTTCCGTTCTATACAGCGGGTCTAGATCAATCACTGGACAATGACTTTAGAATTCCGGTCCTTATTCATATTGAACCTGAGCGTTTCTCTAAAGACGTTGGTGCGAATTTTAATTTAAAAAATGAATTAAAACTGGCGATGCAGGGTGGGCTTAGAGCATCATTAAAATCAGGTAATTTACTGACGGGTGCACTATTCGTTGATTTAGACTTCGTACCAAATGCTGAGCCGTATAAAGGCCCGACAGTGGTTGCTGGGTATAAAATTATCCCAACAACCAGCGGTGGTTTAGCTCAGATTCAGCAAAAAGTTATCGCAGTGCTGGATAAAATCAACAATATGCCAATTGAGCCTATGTTGAACCAAACCACACAAACGTTAGCTGAAGGGCAAAAAGTGGTTAAAGAAGCCAATGCGATGCTCGTTGAGTTGAATAAAGTCATGGCGAGCAAAGAGTTCCAAAACTTACCGCATGACTTGCAAAAAACATTGCAAGAAATGAACCGTGCAATGCAAGGCTTCCAGCCAGGTTCACCTGCCTATAATAAGATGGTGGATAATATGCAGCGATTAGACCAAGTCTTGAGAGAAGTTCAGCCGTTGCTAAGAACGTTAAACAATAAGAGTAATGCATTAGTCTTTGAAGCCGAACCGACGAAGGATGTACAGCCGAAAGGAGTTAAAAAATAATGAGATATCTGATATCGATATTTGTTTTGTTGTTGGCAGCGTGTAGTAGCACACCTGAAAAAATGTATTATCAATTGCCAATAAACGCTTCTAAAACGCAATCAGCAGAGGTGATGGATAAAGGACAGGTCTGGTTGCAGCGCATCATGCTATCGGATGTATTGACGTCTAACGGTATTACTTACCAAACAACTGACGTGAGTTACACCAATGCGAGCACTCACTTATGGGCAAGTCCACTGGAGCAACAACTTGGGCAGTCAATGGTGAGTGAATTATCAGCAGCACTGCCTGAAAAGTTAGTTTCGTTGCAGCCTTTACAAAATTCACCTGATACTTTGGATATCACCCTTACGGCTTTTAATGGCCGTTATGATGGAAAGGTACTTATTCAGGGATTTTGGACGTACTCACAGGATAAAAATGTGATCCGTCGTAATTTTGATATCCAGTTGGATCAACAGGAAGATGGTTATCCTGAACTAGTCCGTACATTGGCAGTGGGCTGGCAGCAAGTTGCTAAAGGGATTGCTGAAGAAGTCAATAAACACTAATTAATCATCATTTAGTTAGTTTTCTAAGTGCACTTTAGGTATGCGTAGTTACGACTATTACCTGAGGTGCATTTTTTTTGCATTAGAAATTCTGTTTAAACACCCTTTTAGGATAGTCTTAAAAATAGTCGATTTTGGTTATTCTAAAATGATGATTATTAAAGAGATATTTTTGAAATTTAATAAATTCAGATAGTTGGCGTAAATGAGCTATACAAGTCACACTTATGCTAATTATGACAAATATATGAAAATCTTTACTTGATTTTCTGTTCGGTGGGCGCTATTTCTATAGTGTACCTATTAAGAAATAGTAGGTGCTGTTTTCTTTTCCATTTAAATGATGAGGGAAGTAAGGCATGAAAAGACAGAAGCGAGACCGTTTAGAAAGAGCTTTATCAAGAGGTTATCAAGCAGGTTTAGCAGGGCGCTCTAAAGAGTTGTGTCCGTATCAGGCTATAGATGCTCGTTCGCATTGGCTAGGTGGTTGGCGTAAAGCGATGGAGGATCGAACCGTAGCCGTTGTTTAATCCCACTATTATCTGATCTTTTAGGTTAAATAACCTGCCTGTCTTTTTGAACCATTTGCGGGTTTTTAAATTAAAAGTGTCAATCAATTTAAGAACCTCCGCGATTGCGGAGGTTTGCATTTCAGTAACTTAGAAAGCGCTGGTATCTTTGAATAAGCCTACTTTTAAGTCTGTTGCGGTATAAATTGATTTACCGTCAACTAACACTTCGCCATCCGCTAAGCCCATAATCAGTTTGCGGTTAATCACGCGTTTAAAACTGATACGGTAGGTGACTTTTTTCGCTGTTGGCAGAACTTGGCCTGTGAATTTAACTTCACCCACACCTAAAGCACGGCCTTTGCCTTCGCCACCCAGCCAGCCAAGGTAAAAACCAACTAACTGCCACATAGCATCAAGGCCTAAACAGCCTGGCATAACTGGGTCATTCGTAAAATGACAGCCAAAGAACCAAAGTTCAGGATTAATATCGAGCTCAGCTTCGACATAACCTTTACCAAAGGTGCCACCATCTTCAGTCATTTTGACGATGCGATCCATCATCAACATGTTCCCTGATGGTAGTGGAGGACCATTTTCCCCAAATAACTCGCCTTTTCCAGAAGCAATTAAATCATCTTTTGTGTAGGACTCGCGTTTATCAACCATGTTCTTCAGATAGCCTTTATTATGTGTAGGGGTACAGGATAGCTTACACTTGTACGCTGAACAACTCCGATCTGCTATTTTTTACGCAATCTTTACTTAACTCATCCACTTCAAGAACCAAGGAAGTCTGGCTTTATCAGGGGAATTTGCTTGGTTAATACGTTCTTGAATTAAAGCTAACAAGTGTACATTATCTTCTTCCACTTGCTGTTCAAAGTAAGGCTGCTTCGTTAACAGTGTAATGGCTTGAGCAACATGTTCGACAGGCCAAATATGGAATTGACCTGCTTTTACGGCCTCAACCACTTCCGCTTTGGTGCATAAATGACGCACGTTAGCCATGGGGATAATGACACCTTGCTCGCCCGTTAAACCACGTTTTTCACAAATATCGAAGAAGCCTTCAATTTTCTCATTAACGCCACCGATAGGTTGCACATAACCAAACTGGTCAACAGCACCCGTCACTGCAATTTGCTGATCAATAGGTTGTAATGCCAAGGCGCTGATTAACGCACACAGTTCAGCGAGGGAGGCACTATCACCATCAACTTCACCATATGACTGCTCAAAAACAATTGATGCTGAGAATGGCTGAGGTTGCTCCAGTTTCAACTCATAGTTTAAGTAGGCTTGCATAATCATCATACCTTTGGCATGAATATTACCGCCAAGCTCTGCTTTACGTTCAACATCTGTAAACTCACCATCACCCAAGTGAGCGACGCAAGTAATGCGTGATGGTTCACCAATCGCTTCAGGGTGACCGGGATACTGTAAGACAGACAATCCATTGATTTGACCGATCACTTCGCCTTCAGTTTTAACAAAAATTTGTTCTTGTAAAATATCATCTTGTGTACGTTCAGCCAGAAAACTATGTCGCCATAAGCGATTTTCAATTGCTTTGGTAAAAGATTCTAACGTAAGCAACCCGTCGATTGCGTAATGGGATGCATCCATCAAGCTGCGAGTTAACCAAGGCGTATCGAGTGGTAGATTGAATTTATCTTCACAGTAACGTGTTGCTTGCTGAATAAATGGGATCCATCCATCGGCTGCAATATTCGGTAATGAATTTTTTTCTATAATGGATTTGATATAACTCATCCATAGTAACAATTGTTCTTCATCTTCGAAGAACATGACTGGTTCATATTCACCATAAATAGCGCTATCAAAGATCTCTGGCGCACTATATTCAAGTTCTTCTAACGCGAGCCTATCCCCAACAACCACTATTTTAAGTTCAAGAGGCTGAGGTTCTATACTAATAGGCAGTGGCTGATTTTCAGAGTAGGGTAACCATTCTAATTGACGGCGGTTAACCATATTTTTAAGGCGGTTCCACATAAGTGGTTGACTAATTAATGCATTTGCGGCGATGACAAGCACACCACCATTGACTTGGTGAAGTAGACCCGGTACGAGTTGCAATGATGGGGTAACATAACCAAATAATTGCTCTGGTTCTACCCAATGGCGATAAGCAATAGGTTGCTGAGTTGAAAAACGGCTTTTAATACCGCTTTTCCACTGAAAAGCGTGCTTATCTTCAGATAATTGATAATCACCATCAATGACGGGTGTGTTTTCTAGTAATGAGCTAATTGTATTTGCATAAGTGCAAAGATATTCCTCACTTTCATCAGATTTGATAAACATAAAGCGAGTGTGAGCTAACTCTTTAACGAAACGCTGCATTCCATCAAACAACCGTGGTTGAGTATCGGAAAATGTTGCGGAGTTCAGAGATCCTGAAGAAACAAAATGTGTCTGAAATGACGATAAATTAGGAATTAGGCCTTGCCATGTTAGTTCTTGACTGATCACTATGATTATCTGCTATTAATAGAGTTATAAACGAAATGCCTGCCAATTAGCTGGGCGCATGTACTTGATTGTGTTTATGTGGTCAATTGACCATTTGTGTTGTTTGTTTTATAAACGATTTTCAAGCCAGTAAATTACCCAGTGGGCAAGATGGTTATATTAGCCTTTGATAGGCAATCTTGCAGCAATAATTGTTGAAATATCGATTAGAATAACGAAAACATGAGCACAACAGGGAGTGTCATTGGCCAAGTGAAGCCAATTAGTAGAGCACTAAGTAGACGCATAAAACAGTTTGGATCTTTCGTGACAAATAGGGTGAATAACATAGCACATAGGCCGCCAACCCCATAGATGACGAGTATGTTTTCAAAAGTGGACATGCATGATTATTAATTTGTTAACAGGTGGATGCGGATTCTACACTATTTAGACAAAAAACGGTTATTTTCTTTACGGTAAAAATGATTATTTAGTTAAATTGAATTTCTGCTTGAGCATTTTGTTTATATTATTGCTAATATAAAGATAGGTTCGGTTTTCTTCAGGAAAAATTATGAAATATCAGCAGCTTGAAAATCTTGAATGTGGCTGGAAATGGGAGTATCTCGTTAATAAAGCACGTGCTGGCGAGGCGATAACCCGTTACATCGAAAGAAGCGCAGAAAAAGAAGCGATCGAATTGCTGTTAAAAACAGAAAATAGGCCGAGCGAAGTGCTCAAATGGATTTCATTACATATGAATCCTGATCTTGATAACCGAATGAAGCAGAGTATTCGCGCCAGACGTAAACGCCATTTTAATGCAGAGCACCCGCATACACGTAAAAAATCAATAGATTTGAATTTTTCGGTTTGGCAGCGTTTATCAAATCTAGCGGTAAAACGAAATAAAACATTGTCAGAAACGATCATTCAGCTGATCGAAGATGCTGAGCATAAAGATAAATATGAAAACCAAATGAGTACACTAAAGCAGGATCTTCAGGCAATACTTGGCACAGCAAAAAAGTAATGGTAAGTAATGTGCCGAGGGGAGATTGTTAGGGATCTTCGCTGATGAGTTAACAAAAAAATGGAACTGCATAATTGGTCAGCAGAATAGGTATCAAGTAGGGTTAAAAAAATACATTTTGATTCAAAAAAAACCCCAATCGAAATTGGGGTTTTTTATATTTAGTTCAAAATTCAAACTAGGGCTAAGAATTAAGCGCCTGGTTGAGTAACAACTTCAGTTGTACCTTGAATTTCGATTTCAACGCGACGGTCTGGCGCTAAGCACTCGATCAGAGCTGCACGGCCTTTAACTGCGTCACATTTGTTGCCAGTTACTGGATCTTCTTTACCGCGACCTTCAGCTGCGATTGCAGATGCTGGAACGCCTTTAGATACTAAGTAATCAACAACTGACTGAGCACGTTTTTGTGACAGTGGCAGGTTGTAGTTTTGTGAACCGATACGGTCTGTGAAGCCAACAACCAGTACGCGACCTTGAGTTGGGTCGATGCTGCTCAGTTCGCTGTACAGTTCGTTCAGCGCTTGCTGACCTTCTGGTTTCAGAGTTGCTTTGTTGAAGTTAAACAGAACGTCTGAACGCAGTGTGAAACGTTTGTTTTCAACAACTGGAGCTGCTGGCTCAACAACTGGAGCTGGAGCAACTACTGGAGCAGTTTCTTGACCGAAACGGTAAGCAACACCAACACTCAGCATGCCGTTGTCTGGACGAGTACCGATGTTGTCTTTATCACCTAAGTTGCTAACCCATTGGTAGTCTAAACGAGTAGCCCACTCTGGAGTGATTGCATACTCAAGACCCAATGCGTATACAGGAGCAACGCCAGTGTCGTTTTCTTTAACGTTTTTGAAGTTAGCTTGGTTAGCTTTAACATCTGTACGGTAAACCATACCACCCAGACGAGTATAAACGTCTAAGTCATCCATGATCGGATAGCTTAATTTAGTGGTTAATGAAACACCCATAGATTTCAGGTCGCCGCTGTTACCAGCGCCTTTGTATTTCATTTTACCGAACCAGTCATAACCTAATTCGAAGCCCATGTACTGGTTGTATTGGTAACCAGCAAATGCACCTGCACCAAAAGTATCACGGTCAGTAGAGTTACCAACGTGAGTACCGCTTTCTGGTGAAGTAAATTTAGTGTCTTCGTAATGAGACCAACCTAATTTAGCACCTGTATACCAAGTGTTATCTTTTGGAGCTGCTTGTGCAACTGTTGCAAAAGCGGCTACTGCCACTGCTACTGCGATAGCTGTTTTTTTCATTTTTACGCCTCGTTATCATCCAATATTGGCATGGCTTCAGTGAGCCTTATTATTTGCCATTGGTTCAATTTACTTGCTAGGTTTCGCAGACATTATCTACAAAAAAATTATAAAAGTAAAAAATAATGCCATAAGCTTAACAAGCTAAAGTCTACAACGAACTTAAAAAGATACAAGTAGAGTGAGCAATAAACGTTAAAAAAAGTATTTTTTTAGTGTATAAATCAGAGAGATATGTATATTTCTAATTATGATTGTTTTTTATCTATCTGATTGATCTTCAATACTTTTCATTTCACTTTAGGGATAAATATTTCTAAAGGTTAAATTTAGTAAGAAAATTCTTAATCTTGGTTAGTGATAATGATTTGAATGAATTTTTAAGTTGTTTAGCTGTCCAGATTGCATACTCACCATATTATAGGCTTTTTGTGGGCGCATTATAAAACCAATAGAATGGCCTTCTTGTGCGGCATCTTGTAAACGAACAAAATCTTGTTCATTTAATTCTGGTAGCCACCCTAAAACCACGCTGTAATTACCACTTTTTAATGCTTTTTCCATGGCATCAATGGTTGTAATGGGTTCCATATGGCTTACTTGCATGACTTTGTGCGTAGGAATACCCGCTTGTTCTAACCAGTGTTTACTGAGTTTTTTGTTTGGGCTTAGCCATAATAACCAACGCGATTGAATACCAAATTGGCGGAGCATAGGTAACAAGATGAAGTCCAGAATTGGGTGCTTTTCATCGTAGACAAGTTCACTCACCATACCTTGCTGTACCAGACTATTGGCCTGTTCAGTGGTTTGGAAAGATTGTGCGTAATTATTAAGAGAATGTTTTGTTGTGTCATTCCAAGAATAGATGCTCATAATTCACCTCGTTACAATGCTGTATGAACATACAGTAACTGTATATCCATCCAATATCAAGCCTATTTTTTCAAAGCGCTTCGCAACTTTGGTGTTTTTCTATGCATTCTTCTTGGCATTTTTTATGGAAACTCTCAGAATTGGCTATGCGTAATTGGTTGTAATGAAAGAAATAATAAAATTAATTCTCTCAAGGATGAAAATTAACCAAACCCAAAAAGGAGTTAAGGTAAATGCTACTATCGGAAGAAAAAATTTTTTATTTGTCCCGTTTATTAGGCCGTCTCGGTCAGCTTAAACGCAAAAACCATTTTGGCGGGTATTGCTTATTAGTGGATGACGTGATTGTAGGTTTGTTGCTTGATGGCCACTTTTATTTAAGAGGTTGCTTGTTGGCAAGAAGTCATTTTGAGGCATCGGGGCTTGATAGACTGGTTTACACGAAAAAAGGTATCCCATTGGAAATGCGTTATTACCAACTTTCAGAACAAATGTGGTGTGACGAAAAAGCGCTTTTTCAGTTTATTGAGATTGCCTACCACTCTGCCGTTGAGGAATTGCAACAAAAGCAGGTTATTACACGTAGAATTAAAGACTTACCAAATATGAATATGTCTGTTGAAAGGGCGTTAGGGAAGATTGGGATTCTGCATGCGGATGATCTACGCATGGTGGGAGCCAAAGCCTGTTTTATGAAGTTAAAACAACACGGGCGGCATAAGCCAAGTATTAAGTTACTGATTGGTTTAGCTGCTGCGATTGAAGGCTGTCATAGCGCAGTATTACCAAAAATAATTAAACAAGAGTTGATTGCTTGGTATAACAACTTCGAATTAACCGTGGTTTGATATCACAGTAAGAAAGGTTATTCGCTAAGATATTCAATACATTGCATTGTATAGAACGGAAAGTTAAGCGGGTATTAAAAGCTTGTTTTATATTCTAATACCCGCTCATCGGTATATTTTATGATGAACTGATTTGTCGAATCATTTGTTTGATTTCTGGGATCAGCTCAAGCAATAGTTTTGTTTGTTCCATGATTAATAATGTTTTTTCATCATCGCTTGCTGAAATATTATCAATACGGTGTAAGAGGCTATTACGTAATTTTTCTGATTTTTTATCAACGATATGCGGGTCTAGCGTCGTAATTTGCAGGGAAGATTCGACATAACAAATTGCATCATTTAATAAGGCTAAATTTTCTTCATTTTGCATCTGTTCGCGGTGAGCACCAAGGGCTGAAATATAGCTTAGCAGGGTATGATTTAAACAGAGTAAACGAAAAGCTTGCTCTTGTGTTATCCGATAGGATTTAGGGTCTGATGCCATATTGGAAACAATGGAAGCAAACTCTGCGTCGTTATTATGCGCTTCACGGCGAGCCACTCGATATTCTAGACCATTGTCTTTTCCTTGGTAGTACTGTGATAAAATCGCATCGAGATAACGGCAATTGCTATCCATGGTTTTTTGCACCACTTGAGGAAGTTGACGAAACTTCCAATCAGGCCAAATAAAACTCACCGCCAGTAATGCAATAAAGCAGCCGATTAAAGTATCGATAATGCGTGGGAGAGCGACATCGAAGCCTTCACCCAGTAAGTTAAAACTGAATAAAACCAATAAGGTAATAAAAAGTGTGGCTTGCGCATATTGGCTGCTACGGAACATGAAAAATAGTAAACCAGAAATGACGATGAGGATCAGTTGCCCTTCCATTGATGGTATTAAGTTAAGGAGTGGCAAGCCGATAAGAATACCTACAATAGTGCCGATAATCCGTAACGCCAAGCGTCGTTTAGTTGCACTGTAGTTAGGTTGGCAGACAAATAAGCTGGTGAGTAAAATCCAATAACCTCTTTCCATATCAAACAATTGAATAATGGCATAGCCAGTACAAAGCAAAATTGACATTCGTACAGCATGGCGAAACAAAGAAGATTTGGGCGTTAAGTGGTGTTTTACGCGGGAAATGATATCACCAAAGCCTGAAAGCGATTCATCAGATAATTGCTCAATTTGTTTATTGTTTTGTTGCCAAGAACCTTGTTCAAGGCTTAAACCTTTAAGTTGAACATCAATGCCTTTCAAATTCTTAAGTAAGTTATGTAGAGCTTTGACTTCGTGGCGTGTTGGTGATTGTTCTTTGAGTAACTGTAATGAGTTCTCAAGGTAGGTAAATGTGCGCTCAAAGCGCGGGTTGTGTTGGTATGGTTTGCGCCATAACACCGATTGAGCAACTTGTTGGCAAGCGCGGGCTTGCATCGTTAATAAGCGTTGAAAGCGAAATAAAATATCATGATGACGAAGTGTACGGCTAAGTTGTTGATATTGAATATGGGATGAGCTGGCTCGCTCATGAATATCTTGAGCGACAAAATAGTAATGTAAAGTATTACGCGTCCCTTTTTGCCCTCGGTCGCCTTTTAATCGACTAAGTAATGCGCTCTTTGTTTGGTTCATTGTATTAACTAAGTTGCTGTTTACAATTGCCAAATCGTAAACAGATTGCTGATAATCATCCTCGAGGTCAGGATCAAATAAGTTGGCTTTTGCATCCAAATAAGCTGATAGCTGTTGATAACATTGGGTAATTGCATCCTGTAGTGGCCGAACTGGGAACAAAATATGGCCGATTAAGGTTAAAAGGTTATACCAAACTGCCCCAGTGAGAAGAAGTGCTGGTTGTTGGTACCAGGTATCAAAAATGGGAACACCTAACATGGTGTAGATAGCAATTAACAACGCACCGAATGCAATGGTAGCGTAACGTTGACCTAATGCACCTAAAAGAATAAAGCCACAAGTGGAAAATGCTAGACCAAAAAAGAAAAATACGGGGTAAGGGAATAAAAGCTCAATAGAAACTGAGGCAATAAAAAAACAAAAAAGGGTGATAATTAAATTTTTTATTCTGCCAGTTAGCCTATCATCTAAGTCAGTTAATGCAGCAGCAACGACGCCTAATGTTAGTGGAATGGTCACTTTTGGCTCTTGCCCTAAGATCCATGGCAATAAGGTTGTGCCTGTCAGGGCTATAAAGATTCGGATATAATATAAAATATGGCTGTTATATAGCACACGACGATAACTGGTTAGCAGCGTTAGCACAAAGTACCTCAAAGGTAAGAAAATCCCTATGCCTTATAGGATAGCGTGTTTGCTCGGAATAAAAAACCGTTTGGAATCAAGCCAACCGTATTTTCATCATTGATATTTTCAGGTGCAGGACGTATGGAACTGAAATCAACACAGATTGGACAGCGTCTGGCTCAGCATCCCTACAATCGGGTTCGCTTACTCAACGCTGGTATTGAAGTTAGCGGTGAAAATCACCAATATCTTATCCCTTTTAATGAACTGGTTGATCTTCGTTGTAAGCGGGGCATTGTCTGGGGGGAGTTGGAATTTGAAATTGTGAATGAACAGGTGGTTCGTTTACATGGTACTGAATGGAAGCAAACTCAGCGATTCTTTCATTATTTAAATGAAAAATGGCAGCAATGGAGTGGTGAAATGAGCGAGGTGAGTGCAGAGGTTCTCTCTCACTTGGTCAACAAAATTGAGCAAATATCACAGCAAGATGCGTGGTTGAGTTTACGCCAATTAACTGCCATTAAAGATAACATTAAGCAGCAGTTTTCGTCATTGCCTTTGCCCCTAGTCAGAATTTCACAGTTTGAAAACTGTTCGTCACAGTATCAATTATGTCTACAATGGCTGAATCATAGCCAGCAGTGTCGTAAGCAAATCAATGAAAAGTGGTGTGAATCTGTTTTGGTTCGCTATCACGATTTCTTTCAGCAAGTGGAATCATCGCCACTCAATCATTCACAATCGTTATCTGTCATTAATGGTGAAGATAATGTCCTTGTACTTGCAGGCGCAGGAAGCGGTAAAACCTCGGTTTTAGTTGCTCGTGCAGGGTGGTTGGTCTTACGGGGGCTGGCGCAACCTGATCAAATTTTATTGTTGGCATTTGGCCGTAAAGCTGCCGATGAAATGAATGAACGTATTCAGGCTCGTTTACAGCACGATAATATTCAAGCAAAAACCTTCCATGCTTTAGCGTTGCACATTATTCGAGAAGGCAGTAAAAAATCCCCTGTAGTGAGTGAATTAGAAACGGATACGAAAAAGCGTCAGGCGTTATTGTTAAAAGAGTGGCGTGAACAGTGTTCGAGTAAAAAAGCGCAAGCCAAAGGTTGGCGAGAGTGGTTAAGTGAAGAACTTGTGTGGGATATCCCAGAGGGCGAGTTTTGGCAAAATGAAAAAATCACGCAGAGAGTCGTTGCGCGATTAGAACGTTGGCTAAGTTTGATGCGCATGCATGGTGGCAGCCAAAAAGAGATGGTTGATAACGCGCCAGAAGAGCTGCGAGAGCTATTTCAAAAACGTATTAAATTAATGGCTCCATTATTAAAAGTATGGAAGGGGGCCTTAAAAGAAGAAGGCGCGATTGATTTTTCGGGTCTTATTCATCAAGCGGTTAATATCCTTGAAAAAGGGCGTTTTATTAGCCCATGGAAGCATATTTTAGTCGATGAATTTCAAGATATCTCGCCGTTAAGAGCCAAGCTATTACAAGCTTTGCGCCAACAAAATAAGCAAACGACGCTGTTTGCGGTAGGTGATGATTGGCAAGCTATTTATCGTTTCAGTGGTGCTGAATTAGATTTAACGACATCGTTTGAGCATAACTTTGGTGAAGGGGAGCTTTGTGCTCTGGACACCACGTATCGGTTTAATGAACGCATTGGCGACATTGCGAATCAGTTTATTTTGCAGAATCCGATTCAGATTGATAAACCTTTAAATAGCTTAACTAAAGGCAATAAAAAATCAGTAGTGCTTTTGTATGAAGATGCATTGGAACGTTTGCTTGATAAAATGAGTGGGTATGTGCTTGATAATGAAACGATACTGGTGTTAGCTCGTTATCATTATTTAAAACCTGAGATTCTAAATAAAGCGCAAACACGTTGGCCTAAGCTGAATATTCAGTTTATGACGATCCATTCTTCCAAGGGGCAACAAGCTGATCACGTGATTATTTGTGGATTAAACAGTGGAAAAGATGGCTTTCCAGCACCGGCAAGAGAGTCGATTATTGAGCGGGCTTTATTACCACAACCTGAATCATTTGAGCATGCTGAAGAACGGCGTCTATTGTACGTTGCAATAACACGAGCAAAGCAGCAAGTTTGGCTACTCTATAACCCGGAGCAACCATCTGAGTTTGTTGAAGAACTTAGGCTGCTGGGCGTACCGAGACAGAAAAAACCGTAATGGTACGACCCTGTGCCGAAAGCCTTAGGCACAGGGTCATTGTTGTATTAGTTAGTACGTTTGGTTAAGTAGCTTTGATAATCAGGGATAACAATATCGATTGCCTCATCAAAAAATGGTGAAGTGATGAGAAAATCTGCGGTTGCAGGGTTAGTGGCGACAGGAATATTCCAAACTGTAGCCAAACGTAGCAAGGCTTTAACATCGGGGTCATGAGGAACAGCGTTGAGCGGATCCCAAAAGAAAATCAAAAGATCAATTTTTTGTTCCGCAATCATGGCACCGATTTGCTGGTCTCCCCCCATTGGCCCACTCAGCATACTTGTGACTGGCAATCCAGTGTGCTGATTAATCAAATTTCCCGTTGTCCCAGTTGCGTACAGTTTATGGGCTTGTAGGCGCTGCGTGTTTTTCTTGGACCAAGACAACAATGAGGGCTTACAGTGGTCATGGGCAACTAGAGCAATATTTTTTGAGGCACCAATGATACGGGTTGTTGATTCCATGGTTTTCCCTTAAGTCAGATGAACTTTAAATATCGTTAAAATTGATTGGGCAAAGATGTACCAGATATATCATAATGCAAGTGAATAGTTTACTGGTTTTGGGAGATATTTTGATGAAAGATCAAGAAATTGCTGAAATTTTAAAAAGCGTGAAGACCATTGCGTTAGTCGGTGCGAGCGAAAAAGTAAATAGACCCAGTTATGAAGTTATGGAATATCTATTACATCAAGGCTATAACGTTATTCCTGTCAGTCCTAAATTAGTTGGGCAAATGTTGTTAGGGCAATTAGTCTATGAGAAATTAAGTGATATACCGACACCAATAGATATGGTGGATGTGTTTCGTAATGCTGAAGCTGCTGTTGGTATTGCACAGGAAGCGATTGCTGCCAAAGCGAAAGTTTTATGGTTGCAAAAAGGCGTGATCAGTGAAGAAGCCCAAAAAATTGCGTTAGAAGCAGGGCTAACGTTTGTAATGGATAAGTGCCCAAAACAAGAAATTCCAGCTTTGGGGCTTGAGAAGTAATGATTTTAGCCAGCCGCTAAAAAGTAAAGCAGCTTAGTTGCTGCTTTACGGTTGCGTTCATTAATGACAAGAAAAATTAGTTACGCAGACGCGGTGCCTGTAACTGAGACCTTATTGACTCTGCAAGTTCATCCATCGACGGTTGTTCAGGATGGTCATCCGCAGATTCATAAGTAATTTGTGCTTCAGCCAAATAAGTATGAACAGCATCCCCGTTGTCATCTTCCATAACAACATGATACCAAGGCAGATCGCGTAGCGTACTGTTTGAGGCAATATCATCATCATGTGGTTGTTCGAGCGAGTATTCAGCGTCCACATCAACAACGACCCCTAAGTAGCCGAGAAGTTTGTGCCTGACTTGTTGCCCGATTCCATATTTACTGGTGATCATCATAGCGACCTCCTAAAAGCCTTGCTTGTACTTCAATCTATATGTGGGCAGTGCTGCGCGTTTTCAAGTTAACGTATGGACAATTAGCAATAACGCAATACACTGTCTTTATACGCAACGATGAAAAAGCAGTGCCTCAACAGCAGATTATCTGTTCAATGCGTAAAAAACAACAGCTAAAAAAGAGAATCATTCAATTATGCTCTGAAAGGAGGCGAACATGGCAACATCAGGTCGTTACTTTTATATTTATGGGCGAGTTCAAGGGGTTGGCTTTCGTTATCAAACATATCATTGGGCCAATCAAAATGGACTTAAAGGTTTTGTAAGTAACCGTGATGACGGAAGTGTAAAGCTTGCGATTTATGGTACAGAGCAAGATATTGAATTTGTCGATGACTGGCTGAAAGCAGGGGGGCCACCAGGTGCAAAAATTGACCACTTCTTTAGTGAAAACTGGCAAACAGCACCAATAGCGGATTTTAATGTCCGCTATGAGTGAGATATCAAATACATTTCACAGGTTTAGGTAGGCCTGCAAGTTTAGTCGCTTGTTTAGCAGGCCCTTTTGGAAAGAGTCGATATAAATAGCGACTATTGCCTTTTTCTTCGCCAAATTGCTGAGAAACCGCTTTGACTAGCATGCGAATCGCTGGAGATGTATTAAATTCTAAGTAGAAATTACGCACAAAACGAATGATTTCGAGGTGCTCGTGAGTGAGTTCAATGCCTTCTTCTTGTGCAAGTAAAGGAATCAGTTCCTCTGACCATTGTTGGCTATCAAGCAGATAACCTTGTGGGTCCGTTTCAATTTCTTGATTGTTGAACAGCAACATACTTTTTAAATCCTAAAAAAACAGAGCCCAAATTTAGCAAAAATCATCCCATAACCCAAGCAAACGAATCAAAATGTTGATATTTTCACCTAACAGGCTGAAATGCGTATATTTTTAAGGCGAACGAACAAATTAGGGGTTTACATCCAAAGTGAGGATGTTTATAGTGCACGTCATTGCGGAGGGGTGGCCGAGCGGCTGAAGGCAGCGGTCTTGAAAACCGCCGATGGGAAACCATCCGAGAGTTCGAATCTCTCCTCCTCCGCCATCTTCACTTCTAGCAACGTCTTCTAAAGTTTTCCAATCCCAAGTAAATCAAGCATTCCAACTAAATCCCATTATTCCAACGTCTACTATCGTCTATTGAAGATTGTTCTCTTTAGGTGGTGCATATGGGGACTAAGTCAACGCTACATTTCATCAATATCAATTTTTTTAAATTCAATTTTTGTTGTTCCTTGTTCTAGATATAAATTTGCTTCATTTGTATTGGAAAAAATTATATTAAAATTTACAAGGCTTTTAGAATCAAAGTATTTATGAAAGAAGGTATAAATTTCAGAGTCTAATCTCACTCGGTAACGCGATATTTTAGAATCCCTTTTTACGTCAAAAATAAATAGTCTAGGAATGGAATGTAAAGTTGTTTGTTCGATATTATCAAAAACGCTTTGGTCTTCGCCATTAATCATTTTAGATGTGTATGCGATCAACTGGTTGGGGTGATTTGTCGTTAATTTCCAATTGATAGAATTAAATATATTTTCATTGAATTGTTCAGTCAGTTTTAGTGTATCTTTACGTGATTCTTGAACTCTTGCTACATATTGGCTTTTTGTAATAGGCTGAGCTGGTGAACTTGACCAAGTATTTTTAATATGAGTTTCCCAGGGAATATCTATTTTGTAACCTTGATATTGACCAATCAATTTAATGTCTGCCCCACCAAGAAACACATAAACCTTTCCTTGTGGCCCTACATTAACAACAAGTTTGTTATATCTCTGGACTTTCTGGTGTGGATGGGACACAAAAATGCCCTGAATTTTCTCCTTAAACATCTGTGATATTTCTTTTTTTGGTAAATCTATTTTAGCTTGCCAAAAATTACCATCTTTAAAAGATAGCCACGTCACTAGCATTGTGCTTGGGGTTTGAAATTCTGCTCTAGAGGAATTTTGTACACCAGTACCTAATGCTCCACCTGCAGAATTTCTTCCTCCAAAATGGGTAATTATTTTTCCTGATGAATCTGCAATATATGTCTGCGTATTATTGTATTCAGAAATAAATCCTGGAACCCATCCAATATCCACTTGGTATTCATTTGCCATCGCAGGTCTCATCATTAAACAAGATATAAAGAAAAAAAGCTGCCTTTTATATACTTTCATTGGAGTATCCTTTAGTTGCCTTTAACTTTTTTAGAACTACTAAATAATAATTTTTCATTAGTCTCTTGTTGTTTATTGAGTCCGATCCCTCAGTCAAGCAAACATATTTTTAAACTTTAGATATCTTATTCTTGGTACATTCATTGTGTGAGGTAGATAATATTATTTTTATCAAACCAGGTTTCTATTGAGACAAACCCGCAGATACCAATGCATCGCAGTAATCGTTTTGGCCATTTCGAGTATAAAGTACAATACATTTAAGCATTGGAACCATTCGTTCGTTAAAGTTGTTTTCCCATATTTTTTCTTGTTCTATTTTTATACGTTTTTTGAGGGCAATTAATTCAATGGGGTTTTTAGAGGTATCAGGGTGCTCTAACGCTAGGTTAATATTTTCTTCAATATCGAGTGCTAATAATGCATCGCCACTTTTTTTACATGCCTTATAGGCGTTTTTAGCGATGATATCTTCTCTATTTTTTGTGTTTGAAGCTTGCTTTTTTGTATATTCCGTTAAACAGAGAACCCAACTATCACTGAGAATTTCTGGGCTGTTTTCTATGGCATTCGTTGGGTTTGACCATCCTGAAATCGGCAATATGATACATAAGCCTAGCATCAAATGACGTAAGACCATTCTATTCCTCTTATGTTTATTTTATAAACAGTTAACTTAAAGTTAAACCCTTTCGTCTATGATAATGAGACTCATTTATATTATACTGGCTTTTGAAATTGTTTTTTATAAATTTAAAAAGGCCATACCTCGTGAAAATACTTTATTGTTTATTTTTTGTAATGTTAATGTCAGGTTGTACAAATTATAGAGTTAATACAGATAACATCAACATATTGGATAATGATCAATTATGTAAAGCGCTTGGTGAAAATCTAGCACTGGAGCTGCAAGGTTTTGAGCGTACTGACGAGATTAAAAGATTAAACAATGAAATAGCACAAAGGGCAGTGACGAGGGCTCTCGATAAGAATAAATGCAATGATATTTCTGAACGTACTAAGGATTATGAATATTCACGAGTAAGATTTGGCTCATCAATGAATAATAATTTAAATTTAATCAATAGTATAAATCTATAGTTTTGCTGAATAAGGATGTGGTTATGCATTTGCCAGAGAGATTAAAGCCAATTAAGGTTAGCCGTACAAAACTGAAACAATTAGTTGAATTATTAGAACAAATAACAAATGAAATAGATAGAGGTGCAACAGAGAATGATAAAGTACTTAAATCAATGATGTTGGAATGGAATTCAGGGGTAGCATCACCTTGTGAATACAGTGATTTTCGTGATTACTCATCGTGGACAAGCGCTAAGGAATTTACACGTACCGCACTAAACCAGACGAAATACCTTGATGATTTGCTTTATGAGGAACTCATCCAGATTTTAGAATTTATTTGCAGTGCCGAAGGTAGTGATTCTGAACAAGATTACGCAATAAATTTACTTGAGATTAATTTTGATGCAAACCCATCGGATCTGATCTACTGGCCAAATGAATGGTTTGGCATTGAAGATGAGGGGCTGGATAATCTGACTGTTGCTGAAATGGCGGGGTATTTAATGGAAAAGGCTGATCGACACTTAGCTAATTCACCCAAAATAAACCTAAAATACTCGATTCCCAAAGCGCTTTAATTCGCATTGCTGCGCATTTTTTTGACTCTTATCTCTAAAAATTTAGCTTAATTCCCTGCTTTAGGCGAAAAGGTAAGAATGTGCGATCCGTTAGTTTTATTTCCCCCAATGCCTGACATTTGTCAAAAACCTGATAGTATAAATGCTAAGTAAAACTAATAGTTATTAGTGTATCTCAGAATACCGGCATTAAAGGGTATATAAAATAAAAATGAATCGTAAATTCGTATTACCAATGGCGCAGGTAATTGTTTTTTTTACCTCTTTTGAAGCCTTGGCTTTTCAAGAACAGCAATATAACCCAGTTGTGTTCAATATGGCACAGTTGTACGATTTCAACCCGGTGAGAGGAAATATTAAAGAACTGAATACGACTGTTTATAACGACGATAAAACAATCAATTATGAGTCTCAACTAAAAATTGGGCGTGATGGTTGCGTGGAAAGTTTTCGTTTAAATCAGAAAAAAGATGAATATCTAAGTGGTGTTCATAATTATCTTTCTATTACGCGGGTCAAGAATAAGCTTATCGGTACGGATGCTAATGGGCCAGTAGAAATGGTGATAGGCAAAGATTGTAGTATTATTTCAAGGAAAGACACAAATGGTGAATTGATTTATCAATATAACAAGGATGGGTTTATCACAGGTTCAATACTTGCGGACACCAAAGAAAAGTTTGGCGAAAATAATTATAACCGGCATATGCTACCAACTGAAATTAAATACTATAAAGGTAATAGCGTTATTTCAGAGACGTTGCTGACCTATGGTAAAGACTTCACAAAAGCATTTGATCATACAATGGATATTAGAGCATTAGGGCAAACCATCTTATTGGTTGAGTCTAAATGTGATTATGATAGTCGCAATATTGCTTACCAATGTAACTTTATACTTACCTTGAACTCTAATGGTAAAACGGTCAAGCTGGCTAAAAGCAGTAAAACAGAAGCGAAATTTTATTGATTAATAAAAAAAGAGTAACTTACATAAGTGCCTGCATTTTGTTTCTTGCCTGCTTATCTTTATCCGGTTTCATTTTATCAATGAATAAGGTGTCGAGTTTTGAAATTAGTCATGAAGGTGAACGAATAGGGTATAGTATTTTTACACGCTATGATGGCAAAATTTATGCAAATATTCCTAGTAATGGGGAATATGCCATCGAAGAAGCAGATCCTAGTAGCTTTAAAGTACTCACAATAGAAGGCCACCTTCGCAATGCGCAATTTGCTGTTGATGCTAAAAATAGCTATTGCGGTAATAAGATTGTGCCCAAATTTAATCCTAAAACAGCAAAAGTCATTGGTAATGATTATTTTACGGATGGTGAAACGATAATTTATTGTTCATCAATATCACAAGTAAATAATGATCTTTCAGACTTAGAATATTTGTGGCAAACATGGCTATTTGGCTGGGAGTTAGCTGGAAAGCCACCGAGATATTATTACCCCTTAGTGTTATTGCCGAAATCAAATAAAGCGTACCAATTGATTGGGAATAGAGATGTTCTAGATGATGGGAAACAGGTTTATTTCAAAGGGCATGTGATGAGTGGTGCTGATGCTCAAAACTTACGTGCTGTTAATTTTATACGCCTAAATAATACCCTTTGGGAAAGTGCGTTCTTCTTTCATGATGGAAAGTCTGTTTATTATCAGCAAAACAAACTCGCCTTAAAAGATAATGATGATTTATATAGTTTTGATGTAGATAATTTACATGATGAAGCGTACTTATTCTCTCCTCAGTCAGGTGACGTGGCTGTAAATAATTTATTGTTTCCCTCTGAATTCGCACCTTATCAAATTATTAGTCGTCATGGGGCTCATGTGAATCATGCTTTATTTTTATCCGATAATAGCGTGTATTTTTATGATAAGAAAAAAGGGAAAATACGTCGGGCGGGGGATAACCCGTTTCCTGAAACAGGATGCCCTGAAATTTCACCATTAATCTTTTATTGTAATAATAAAACGTATTATGTGGGTAGCTCTGAAAAATGGGGAAGTAACCGTTCTCCTGGGTTGATATCCCGTCGAACAAGCCTTTATCAACTACAAAGTGAAAGTGCAGAGCCTTGGGTAAAAATAGGTAATGTAACAAACCACCACTATGCTGAAGTGTGGCGAAAAGGCTCCCAAACTTATTATTTTGACCGTCTAGGATCTTCGCAGTTGATCTTTCAAACGATGTATAAGATAACAAGTGAAAAAATAGCTAATCGGCTATTAAATGAGCCACTACGACCTAATGATATTCGCCAGATGGTGAAAAATGGCGACTTGCAAGCCGTATCGAATATTGAGATTTTGCATGCAGAAACAAAATATAAAAAAGGGATATTCGATATGTTTACACTCTTTTGGGATGGTGATTAAATTATAAATAAAAGCCAAGTTATATTTCTTGGCTTTTATGTTTAACTACATTTAAATTCAGTAATTATCGCTGGCTTGAAATAAACTTACTGAATACTTTTTCACTAAGCTCAATATTAGTGAGCATGTCGAGATTAAATATTTCATCAGCTTCGTCATTGCTTAGCAAACCTGCCTGTATTGCAGCTTGCTTACAGGTAAGATTATTTTCTGTCGCCAACTTGGTCACTTGCAGGCTTGTTTCATAACCAAATAAGGTATTAATCACCGTCGATAAGCCTAATGATTTTTCTGCCATTTCGCGGCAATGATCTTTGTTAGCTTTAATATCAATAACGACTTTTTCACCTAATATTTTAATTCCTTTACCAAGTAGTTCTACCGAATCAAAAATACTTTTAATAATTACAGAGCTGGTGGAGCTAAGTTCAAGCTCTCCCGCACAGACAGCTGTCGCAATTCCAGCATGGTTAGCAGAAATTTTTTGGCTGATTTGAGTCACCATGTGAGGAATGACAGGGTTTACTTTCCCCGGCATAATTGATGACCCTGGTTGTAGGGCTTTAAGTGTAATTTCACGTAGACCAGCCCGTGGACCTGATGCCATTACGCGAATATCGAGTGCTATTTTTGCTGCGCAAATTGCCAGAGATTGAATATGCGCATGTAGCATGACGTAAGCATCTGCCGTTTGCATCGCATCAAAAAGATTATCACTTTGTTTGATGGTTCGTCCGCACACTAAAGATAAATTATCACATACCGCATTAAAATATCCTGGTTTGCAACCAAGGCCGGTACCTAATATGGTGGCGCCGAGAGGAACGTGCTGCCAATGGTTGCGTTCTTCGGCTAAACGGAGTCGATTTCGCTTGATTTGGCTGTGATAACCAGAAAACTCTTGTCCCATCGTAATTGGAACTGCATCTTGGTATGAAATTCGACCCATTTTGACGACATCATTGAACTCAATACTCTTTTGCAACAAGGGTTCTTCCAAATATGTTGTAGCATCAAGTAAATAGTTGATTTCATCATAGACCGCCAATATTTGGGCAGTTTTGATAACATCGTTTGAAGACTGACCCATATTTACATGTGTATTTGGGCAAATATCTCCTTTAATGCTGCTTTTCTCCAAAAGATAATTTGCACGGCGCGCTAATACTTCATTCGCAACCATATTGAGGACAGGACCAAACCCGCCGATAGCAGATAACGGGAATTGTTGTGTAAGTTGCCCTGCAATAAGTTCATCACAAGCAGAGATAATGGCATCTGCTTTGTATTTATCCAGCGCCTGAATTTGCTTGTTCGTCATCGCACAGGCTTTTTTAACTTTACCAAGTGCCACTAGCATTTGCGGATATCTTTCAATGGTCATATCGCATAAATGGAGATATTCCATTGCTTTCGTTGTTTCTGGCCCGTAGACGACTTTATCAGAAGAAATTGTTTTATCCTGAGTTATCGTATTGTTATACATAAGAGTTTCCTTGAAATTCATTACTTACAAAGGATTGGTTTAGTTAACGCTTCTGATGTTTTTGTATTTTTCAAACATCGCAACGGTAGAGTTAAGTTCGGTTAATTTTTTGATATCAAATAATTCTTCGGCAACGTCTAGGGGTAAAAGGTTTTCGCGAATAGCCGCTTCTTTACAAGTAATACCTTGTTCGTAAGAAATTTTGGCTATTTTTCCACCAATTTCGTAGCCATATAATGCGCTGACCATGGTCGCCAGTGAAGTTGAACCTTCGGCATATTGTCGGCAAACTTCCACATTAGCTTGTATTCCATCAAGACAATGGGTTTTAAATAAATTGATTCCGTTATTTAAAAGCTCCATTGATTCTAATGTGCCCATGTAATTGATCACTGCGGATGGGACGATATCTGTATCGGCAGCAGGAACTGATAAGCTTACCCCCCAATCATTGGCACTGACTTGGTGCATCATTTGGATCATTAACTCAGGAATGACGGGGTAAATACTGCCTTGCATAATTCCACAATCACCAGCAATATTTGGCAGAATGAGTTCGTTAAAACCTCCGCGCGGCCCTGATGATAACTGCCTAAAATCATTAGCCATTTTACCAACCATAATGGCGATAGATTTTAAGTAAGCAGAAAGAATTAAGAAGTGATCGGCATTTTGCATTCCATCTATATAGTTTTCGTGAGGGTGCATTTCAAAGCCAACAATATCGCTCATATGTTTATAGACACTGTCAATAAAACCGGGCATGACCCCCATTCCTGTTCCCACAGCAGTGGCACCTAAAATGGCTTGGCGATAGGTGTCTTGATAACCTTCGAGTAATAAGCGATTACGCTTTATTGCGGCATGGTAACCTGAAAATGCTTGGCCAAAAGTTATTGGAAGTGCATCTTGCAAGCTTGTTCTGGCAATTTTCACCACGTCAGCAAAGGCTTCTACCTTGACTTGCAGTGCGCTTTCCAGTCCTTTTAATGTATTGAGTAAGTTACCAATTTCACGATAGATAACGACTGATTCAACGGAAGGGAATATATCGTTAGAGGATTGGCACATATTGACATGTGTATTAGGATGAACTTGGTCATAGCCTTTTTTACCCGTTAGGATCTCATTTGCGCGGTTAGCAATGACTTCATTTACATTCATATTTGCAGAGGTTCCGCACCCCCTAAAGACATTCACAGGAAATTGGCCTGCGAGTTTGCCTGCGGCCATTTCATCGCAAGCCTTTGCGATAGCTTCCGCTTTTTCTGGTGATAATGCTTGAATATCACGGTTTGCAAAGGCACACGCTTTTTTTAACTCTGCGTAAGCTTTTAAAATATTTGGATAATCGTTAAATGTTTTTGGTGAAACGTCAAAGTTTGCTTTACCACGTAATGTTTGGATCCCGTAATAAGCGTGATCAGGGACTTCCATTGTGCCAAGACTGTCTTTTTCTAAGCGCATAATAACTTTCCTATCATTCATTTAATTAATTGATTTTTAAAAAACAAAGTAGCTTATGGCAAAACCCATGAGAATGGCTGTTACTGTTGCGACAAGGCCGGGTAGCATAAAGCTATGATTAAGAACGTATTTTCCGATTTTAGTTGTGCCCGTTCTGTCGAATGACATTGCCCCAACTGTGGTTCCCGTTGCAGGGAAGAAAAAGGTGCCGTTAACTGCTGCAAACATGGCAACAAGATAAGGCGCAGGGATATCTAAAGAGAGGCCAAGAGGCATGAGAGCGACAACGGCGGCACCTTGGCTAAATAACATGGCTGCCATCATGAAAAGTGCGACGGCGAATAGCCAAGGGTGGGCTTTTACTATGTCAGCAAAGGTTTCAATGAAAATTCCTTTATGCTCCATAAAGAAGGTATCAGTCATCCAAGCCACCCCAAAAATCGCAATAAATCCAACCATTCCTGCACGGAATGTTGATGCCGCTGCAATTTTTGATGATTTAACACCGCATACCAATACAATCAGTAATGATGTTCCCAGCATTAGCATTTCAATGGTATGTGGAACGCTTAATGTCACGACCTTTCCGCCCGACTCCCATGTTGGGAGTAGTGAGTTAAAGGTGCCGAAAATGACCACTAACAAAATAGCAGCGCCGAATAATAAGACAGAAATTTTTGCAGAACGGCTGATTTCGCTTTTTTCTTTATGAGGAGCTAAAACAATTTCACCTGACGCTAGGCGGCGTTGAAATTCAGGATCATCAGCGAGTTCGAGCCCTCGTTTGTAAACGACTAGAGAGGCGACTAATGTGGCGACGATCCCTGAAGGGATACACACCAATAATATTTGTGTGATTGTAATATCGTGGGAAGCGACGATAGCGAGCATTGCTGCTGTTGCTGCACTCATTGGGCTACTTGTAATACCGAACTTAGCAGCAATTAATGCCGCTGATATCGGGCGTTCAGGTCGAACTTTGGCTTCTAGGGCGACTTCCGCAATTACAGGGTATAACGATAAAGAGACATATGCTGTACCCGCCAAGATTGTAAACAAATAGGCGACAATTGGACCGATGATGGTAATATGATTTGGATTTTTCCGGAGTAACCCTTCTGCTAGGCTTACCAAGTAGTCCATTCCTCCCGCAGCCTGCAATACACTGACAATAGTCACTAATGCAGCAATGATTAATAGTACATCTATCGGGGGTGAGCTGGGTTTAAGATGAAAGATAAATGCTAAGCAGGTCAGCCCAAAACCGCCGGCTATGCCAATGCCTATCCCACTAATTCTAGCTCCAATGACGATGGCGGCAAGAATAATTGCTAGCTGTAACCAAAATGAAACCATACCTACCTCATTTTATTTATACTGAGTTGTATTTTATTTTTATGTACACAAATCGGATACTTAATTAACCTTCAAGTACAAGTTACATGTATTTTTTGTTAAAGGATGTGATTGAAGTCTAAAAATGAATTTATTGTCGATACGTTGGATAATCTTTTAAAAAAATCCAAGCGGATTGCTATTTTCATCACAGAAAAAATTATAATGTACACAATTTGTTGACGGTTTTATTTAGGATGCGGTATGGTGAGATCAGTAAAACTGATTATTTAAGCTTGAGTGGAATACTCAACTGGCGGTTTAACAGGTTAATTAGATTTTAATTTAACTCTCTGAATTGGAGTGAATGTGTCTTTTAATGAAAGGCTTAACAAATTAATTATAGAGCGGAAACTTTCACAAAGTCAGTTTGCGACAGAAACAGGTATTACGCGAGCAAGGCTAAACAACTACATTAAAGGTAGAAGTGAGCCAGGCTATGATATTTTGTTGAAAATGGCTAAAAATTTGCATGTTTCCATTGATTATTTGCTTGGGGCAGAAGAAACATCCACCATCCATACACCTGGACTTCGCAATGGAAAACCGGAGTTTTATCAAGGTGAGGAGCCACCGAAGGATAACGCATATAGTTGGATCCCGCTTTATTCATCTTTGCCGCATATCGCAACACATAAGCATGGACAAAAACCTAAAGGGTGGTTTAAGGCTCAACATGATGATGCGAATAAAGTGACGTTTCAGCGTCCTTATGCGTTGTTAATTGAAGATGACAGCATGCATAGCGAATTGTTAGTGGGGGATATTGTGTTTATTCAACCCGCATTCGTGTCGCATACATTTTTACAAACTGTTCCTTTTAAAGAAATTTTTGCTGTTCGTATGAGTGAAATAGATGAAATTGGATTATCACTGAAGCGCTGCCATGTAAAAGATAACATGCTCATCTGCGTGTCAGATAATCCAAGCTACGAACCTATCGTCCTCGATATGAACCAAACACTTTTTGTCCCACTAGTTGGTTCAATATCTGGATTATGGCGTTCATATGAAGGGCGAAGTTTACAAAATAGCACAGCAAATACTGATAGTTAGTTATTTTGATGGGGAGTGAAGGGGATTTAATGATTACGATTATTGATGCTCAGCAACGTTATTATGTTAATCATGGTTGGAGCCAAGTATATTGTCTTTTTCCTGCGAATTCGACGCACGATCTTGCAAGAACCAGCCAAGATTTGAGCAACTATTTTGGCAATATTTTATTAATAAATGACTACACGATCGCACCGAATTGTGGTTATGACATGCATCCACATCAAAATTTAGAACAAATTTTTATTGTGATAAAGGGCGAGCTAACCCATAAAGACAGTCTGAATAATCATTTAGTGTTGACTGATAATAGTGTGCAGCGCATCACTGCGGGTTCAGGTTACGCACGTTCAAATCATAACTATACAGATACACCCGCGAGGTATCTTGGTATTTGGTTTATGCCTAAAAAGCAAAATGCTGAGCCTCAACACGAAGTGAGAAACTATCCCCCAAAACTTTGGAGTGAAACGTTTTACCCTGTTGCAAGTGATACCCCTAAAAACCAGTCAATGGAAGATTTTCCAACGATTATATTCAATGCGGGGGCATCGGTTTACCGTGTTAAAGTTAAAGAAAAAGCCTTAAATTTCACTATTGAAGCCCATCAGAAAGCACTTTTGTATGTGACAGATGGCAGTATCACTTGCCAAGGGCAGAGTATGCCAATGGGAAGCCATGCTCGCATTTTAGGTAAAGAGAAAATTCAACTGCAATCTACTGACTATGGCGAGTGTGTTTTTATTGTGATTAGTGAAGAACGTTAATTTTCGATATAAATTTGTAATTTAAAGGTTGAGTAAGACGGTGTAAATGATGAATGCCGTCTTTTATTTTTCAATAGCTTGTCATTTATTCATCATGCTTTAGAGACATTTCTGTCATTATTCTGTCATCCGCGAGTTATATTTCTGTCATTCCCCACTGGTACATTCTATCTCGAACATAAACTGCGTGATTTCGCACATTTGATGCAAGTCTCAGCGTAATTCAACAGAAAGCGAGATAAATAGAATGACACCGTTACAACATTCAGCGTTAGCGACAGTATTCAGTTTATTGTTTGCTGGCCAAGCCATCGCCGCTACCGAAATTCCATTCTGGCATTCCATGGAAGGGGAACTTGGTGAAGAGGTTAATGCGTTAGCCACTGAGTTTAATAAAACACACCCAGATTATAAAATTATGCCTGTATATAAAGGCAATTATGAGCAAAGCCTTGCGGCGGGTATTGCTGCTTTTCGTTCAGGCAATGCCCCTGCGATTTTGCAGGTTTATGAAGTTGGCACGGCAACGATGATGGCATCTAAGGCGATTAAGCCAGTTTATGAAGTTTTCCAAGATGCAGGTATTGCATTTGATGAGTCTCAGTTTGTGCCAACCGTTTCGGGTTATTACAGTGATGCAAAAACAGGGCATCTGCTATCCCAGCCGTTTAATAGCTCAACGCCTGTTTTGTATTACAACAAAGAAGCCTTCAAAAAAGCAGGCTTAAATCCAGATGAGCCGCCAAAAACATGGCAAGATATGGCGGCTTATACGGCAAAGCTACGTGAGTCTGGTATGAAATGTGGTTATGCCAGTGGCTGGCAAGGTTGGATCCAAATTGAAAACTTTAGTGCTTGGCATGGTAAACCTATTGCGTCAAAAAATAATGGGTTTGATGGGGTAGATGCTGTTTTAGAATTTAATCAGCCAACACAAGTTAAGCATATCGCTTTGTTGCAAGAAATGAATAAAAAAGGCGATTTCAGCTACTTAGGCCGTAAAGATGAATCCACAGAAAAATTCTACAACGGCGATTGTGCCATCATTACCGCTTCTTCAGGCTCACTCGCGAATATTCGCAAGCATGCCAAATTTGATTTTGGTGTTGGCATGATGCCTTATGACGCCGAAGTGGAGGGAGCACCGCAAAATGCCATTATCGGTGGAGCCAGTTTATGGGTGATGGCAGGAAAAGACCCTGCAACATATAAAGGGGTTGCCGAGTTTATGCAGTTCTTAGCTAAACCTGAAAATGCAGCTCAGTGGCACCAAAAAACGGGTTATTTGCCGATAACAACGGCAGCTTATAATTTAAGCCGTGAATCGGGTTATTATGATAAAAACCCAGGTGCAGATATTGCGACTCGCCAGATGCTAAATAAGCCTCCTTTGGCCTACACCAAAGGCTTGCGTTTAGGGAATATGCCTCAAATTCGTACCATTGTAGATGAAGAATTAGAATCGGTTTGGTCAGGGAAAAAAACGCCCCAACAGGCTTTAGATACCGCAGTTGACCGAGGTAATCAATTATTACGCCGCTTTGAAAAATCAACGCAGCAATAACTGACAGACACTATTGCCTCTTTATTCAAGGAGAGGCAATTATGCAACTTAACCGAGTGTTTTTATGTCTTCTTCACGACCTGTTTTTCGTTCAAGTTGGCTTCCTTATGCCCTTGTTCTACCTCAGCTATTGATTACCATTATCTTTTTTATTTGGCCAGCGATTCAAGCATTATGGTATTCACTGCAAAATATTGATCCATTTGGTTTTTCGAGTGAATTTGTTGGACTAGATAACTTCATTCAGTTATTCCAAGATAGCTATTACCTTGATTCATTTTATACCACGATGGTGTTTAGTGGATTAGTTGCAGGGTGTGGGTTGCTTGTATCATTGTTTTTTGCCGCCTTGGTAGATTATGTCATTCGAGGTAGTCGTTTTTATCAAACATTGATGTTATTACCCTATGCAGTAGCTCCAGCTATTGCCGCTGTTTTATGGATGTTTTTATTCAGCCCAGGTCGAGGGTTAATCACCTATGCATTAGAGTCAATAGGATATGATTGGAACTATGCTCAGCACAGTGGGCAAGCAATGTTTTTGGTCGTTCTCGCTTCTGTTTGGAAGCAAATCAGTTACAACTTTTTGTTTTTCTTTGCCGCTTTACAATCCATTCCGCGTTCTTTGATGGAAGCTGCCGCTATTGATGGCGCAGGGCCTATTCGTCGTTTTTTCAGTGTTTCATTACCTTTGATTACACCCGTAAGTTTCTTTTTATTAGTCGTCAATTTGGTATACGCCTTTTTTGACACATTTCCGATTATTGATGCGGCAACGGGGGGCGGACCAATCCAAGCCACAACGACATTGATTTATAAGATATATAGAGAAGGCTTCTCAGGATTAGATTTATCATCCTCTGCGGCTCAATCTGTCATTTTAATGTTATTAGTGGTGATTTTAACCATTATTCAATTTCGTTTTATTGAACGTAAGGTGCGTTATCAATGATTGAACAGCGCCAAGGGTTAACGATTTTTAGCCATATCATGCTTATTTTAGGCACGGTAGTTATTTTATTCCCACTTTATGTGGCCTTTGTTGCTGCTACTTTAGATAACCAAGCCGTATTTGAATCACCGATTACGCTGATCCCCGGTAGCCATTTGTGGGATAACTTAAGCTATATTTGGAACCATGGGGTGGCAGCGAACAGTGCGCCTTTTTGGGTGATGTTAGCGAATAGTACATTGATGGCTTTGGTGATCACTATCGGAAAAATTACCGTTTCAATGTTATCTGCTTTTGCCATTGTTTGGTTCCGTTTCCCATTTCGTAACCTGTTTTTTTGGATGATTTTTATTACATTAATGCTTCCTGTAGAGGTGCGTATTTTTCCTACAATAGACGTGATTTCTAACTTGAATATGTTTGATAGCTATTCAGGCCTAACGTTGCCACTCATGGCCTCTGCCACTGCCACTTTTTTATTTCGTCAGTTTTTTATGACGCTCCCCGATGAACTTATGGAAGCGGCTCGTATTGATGGTGCAACACCGATGCGCTTTTTCTTCGATATTGTATTGCCGCTCTCAAAAACGAATCTTGCGGCTTTATTTGTGATCACCTTTATTTATGGTTGGAATCAATACCTATGGCCTTTATTGATTATTACTGACCTTGACTTAGGGACGGCGGTTGCAGGAATAAAGGGCATGATTGCTTCGGGAGAAGGCACGACACAATGGAACCAAGTTATGGCAGCAATGCTGCTGACATTAATTCCACCTGTAATTATTGTTTTAGTCATGCAAAGAGCATTTGTGCGTGGCTTGGTTGATAGCGAGAAATAAGTTATGGCAGAGTTAAAATTACAAGCCGTTAGCAAAAGTTGGGATGGTAAAACCCAAGTCATCAAGCCATTAACTGTTGATGTCGCAGATGGCGAGTTTATTGTGATGGTTGGTCCATCTGGTTGTGGAAAATCAACGCTACTGCGCATGGTTGCAGGTCTTGAGCGAGTTACCAGCGGTGATATTTGGATTGACCAGCAACGAGTGACAAATTTAGAGCCTAAAGAGCGTGGTATCGCAATGGTCTTTCAAAATTATGCACTGTACCCGCATATGAGTGTTGAAGAGAACATGGCTTGGGGGTTAAAAATCAGAGGATTAGGTAAAGAACAAATTCGCAAAAAAGTTGAAGAGGCTGCCCGTATATTAGAACTAGATGGTTTGTTGCAACGCCGACCGCGTGAATTGTCAGGTGGACAACGCCAACGTGTTGCCATGGGGCGTGCAATAGTGCGCGACCCAGCGGTGTTTTTATTTGATGAGCCACTATCTAACTTAGATGCTAAATTACGTGTACAAATGCGACTAGAACTACAACATCTTCATCAAAGGCTTAAAACAACCAGTTTGTATGTAACACACGACCAAGTAGAGGCGATGACATTGGCTCAACGCGTGATGGTGATGAATAAGGGTGTTGTGGAGCAAATTGGTACGCCTATTGAGGTTTATGAGAGGCCAGCGAGTCGTTTTGTGGCTAGTTTTATCGGCTCACCAGCCATGAACCTATTTGAGGGCAAAGTTAGCGAGGATGGGGCGTTTTTTACATTTAGTTCAGGGGGGACGATACCGCTGAATCGCCAATATTTACAGTGGGCTGGGAGTACGATAACGTTAGGGATACGGCCTGAGCATATAGAATGGGTTTCGAAAACAGCGGAAGGAATACCGCTGGTGGTCGAAAATCTTGAAATGCTTGGCGCAGATAATTTAGTGCATGGGCGCATTGCCTCACAAAAAGTGGTTGTTCGCCTTAGTCACGAATTTCGTCCACCGGTAGGGACGGTTCTGAATCTCAGTTTTTCAGATGACCACCTACATTTTTTCGATAGCCAACAGGGATACCGTTTATGAGTAATTGGCCTTACCCGCATATTGTCGCACACCGCGGTGGCGGTAAGCTTGCTCCTGAAAATACCTTAGCCGCAATTGATGTTGGTGCGCGCTTTGGGCATACAATGATTGAGTTTGATGCAAAGCTCTCCATCGATGGGCAAATTTTTCTGTTGCACGACGATACACTAGAAAGAACGAGTGATGGTGCTGGCATTGCTGGACAACAGAGCTGGGAGCAATTACTCACTATTGATGCCGGAAGTTGGTATAGCCCCGAGTTTGCAGGTGAGCACTTACCTTCTCTTGAGCAAGTTGCGGAGCGTTGCCGGCAATATGGCATGATGGTGAATATCGAGATTAAGCCAACAACAGGCCTAGAAATTGAGACAGGCACGTTGGTTTCATTGGCAGCTCGGGAGCTTTGGACTGGGCAAACGGCACCATTATTATCGTCATTTTCAATAGAGTCGTTAGAAGCGGCACAAAAAACGGTACCTGAGTTACCAAGGGGTTTGTTACTTGATGAGTGGCGCGATGATTGGCAACAATTAACAACAAAACTGGGCTGTGTTTCTATTCATTTAAACCATCAACTTCTAGATAGTTCGCGTGTGAAAATGCTCAAACAGGCGGGTTTACGCATTTTAGTTTATACCGTGAATGATCCTGTTCGCGCTACTCAGCTTTTACAGTGGGGGGTCGATGCCATTTGTACAGATTGTATTGATGTGATTGGGCCAAATTTTGTGTAGTTTTATTATTGGAATAGCCCCCGAGTTTGGGGCTATTCAGGTTAGCTTTCCACTAATAATAAACTTTTCCGAATAGTTGAAAGGGATTTAATTTGCTTACCATTGTGGTGGTTAGTGTCTGATAACCAAGTTTGTAATGCTTCGTTTACCATTGGCCATTCACTATCAATAATTGAAAACCAATCGGTATCTCGATTTCGCCCCTTCGTCACAAGCGCATTACGGAACCGCCCCTCGTAATAAAAGCCCAAACGTAATGCAGCTTGGTGGGACGGGTTATTTAGGCTATTACATTTCCATTCATAGCGTCTATAACCCAATGAATTAAAGATGTATTGCATTAATAACCAATGGGCTTCGGTTGACATAATTGTGCCACTAAGCAAGCTGGAAAAATGAACATGACCGACTTCAACAACTCCATTGTTTGCATCTATTCTCATTAATGAAAATACGCCAATAGCAGTGTCATTTTGCTTATTAATAATAGTAAAAAACAAGGGATCGTTTTTCTGTGAAGCGTCAAGAACCCAATTTTTATATTGTTCGAAATTTTGCGGTGCTTCATCGGATAGCCAAGTCCAACTGCGTTTGTCTGGAGACTGAGAAAAAGATTGATACAGGGCTTTCGCGTGTGAAGCATTAAGGGGTTCGATTCGACAATGCTTACCATTTAGTTGAATTCGTTGAGGCAATTGGCGGGGGGACCAATTTGGAATTAGCCGACCAACAGGCTGACCAAATTCATTTTCTATTTGCATAAACAGGATACCTTTAAAAAACACAATAACATTAATATAGGTGAATTGTGGTTTGATAAAAGTGCCACTTTTTATAAATATAAAGGTACCAGTTTAAATAAAAACATTTCCTTACGCTTAAAATTTCAGCTTTGATTTAACAATGCTTATACTAAACTAAATTTTACGTCTTATTAAACACAGGGATTGAAATGAAAAAAATAGGATTTTTATTAGCCACGGTAATGGTTTTAGTCGGATGCCAAGCACCTAACTCCACACTAGTGTATGACTGTGATATTGACCAGTCAATTAATCAAATATCACGAGACAGAAATGGTAATTTAACATTTGAAACTGCAGCACCAAAAGCAAGAGTGTATATGTTTGATAACTCAATCAACATTCTTGATTTTGAACTTGGTGAATACAAAGGCTATCAATTAGAAAAAAGCGACGTAACACGTAAAATAACAACAATAAAAGATTTTGATGTAACACTAAATAAAGGTGATTTTTTTCATGAAGATCAGCGTATTGTAGAAATTATTTCGCCTTCACAGAAAACGATTACGGTATTCTGGCTTAATTATAAAACGGGAAGGACAAAGTCAGTACAATTTCTAACTCAATGTGAAAAAAAATATATTGTTGTACCAGAGCGTCGGGGACATAGCTCTGATGATGGCCATACACATGATAATAAAAAGGATAATCCTCTATTCAAAGTAAGTGGCTAAGTGTGGCCTAAAAACTATTTCAAATCATATAGTAATATGATTTAAGGAATTTGTTTTAGTTAGCCGTTATCATATGTATTAATATCATAGAAATGCTTTTATGATTTACGGTATTATTTGTAAGTCTTTTGGCGTGGTGGTTGAAAAAATATAACGCTAAAGTTTATCATTCAAATAATTAATAATGACTAAGGACGTAATATGACTATTTCTGCAAGAAATCAACTTACAGGTGTTGTTGAGTCTGTTGTTGTGGGTTCTGTCAATGATGAAGTTATTTTAGATTTAGGCAATGGAGAGAGCATTGCGGCAATCATCACGAAAAACAGTACTAAACAGTTAGGATTAGAAAAAGGTAAACAAGCTGTTGCTGTAATTAAAGCGCCTTGGGTTGTCCTTGTTTCTGATGCGCAAGAGTACCAGTTCTCTGCGCGTAACCAATTTAGTGGTAAAGTCGAATCTATTGAGAAAGGCAGTGTAAACTCAGTTGTGAACTTAAAAACTGATGCAGGAACATTATTATCAGCTGTGGTTACAAATAATAGCACAGCTGAAATGGGTCTTGCGGTAAACAGTCAAGTGACTGCGATTATTAAAGCTTCCGCAGTGATTTTGGCCACTAAAAAGTAATCGTCTTTATTTTAGATTAGGGCTGCTTTTGGTGTAATGTTTGGTAGCTAAGGTATTTGGAATGCCGCAACATATATCGTTGCGGCTTTTTTATTATTGCATTACAGGCAATAGGTTAGAAAAATTTCCTTATTTTTCATGTGACTTATAACAGTTCAACTACACCTTTTTGTCCGTCAACCCGGACGCGTTGGCCATTTTGTAGTGTATTCATCACTCTGCGGATACCCATTACTGCGGGTAGGCTGAGCTCTCGGGCTGTAACCGCGCCATGGGATAATGGACCACCACTTTCAGTAATGATACCGCTAGCACGATAAAATAGCGCAGTCCATGCAGGGTTAGTTGTACGAGCGACAAGGATTGCACCTTGTGGGAATAGGGAGAAATCTTCGGCTCCATGTACTAAGAATACCTCGCCTTCAATGACTCCCGCACTACCTGCTAAGCCCTTCAATAGGGTGCTGTTATCATCAATTTCTTCAATCGCTTCACCATAAATCCATTGTGGCGTTGTGGCTTTTGCTTCTAGATAAGCCGCTTTATTGGTGTAAATATGTTGACGCAATTCGCTGAATGCTGACGTACTTTCTTGTTGTACAGCATCTGTTAATTGCTGCTCTTTCGCAAAATAGATATCAGAGGGAGTATCCAGTACCCCACGGATCACTAATCGTTCACCAAGGGCATGCAAGCCTCGTCGCATGGGGAGTGCTAATCGTGTGGTTTGGTAATGTTCTAAATCATCAAGTGCAGTGTAAACTCGCGCAAGTCGGATGAGTTCTTGCATAAAATAGCGTAATTCTTCCGGTGATTTAGAAATCACATCGAATTCAATTTTTGATTGTTCTATTTTTTTGCTTAGTCCACTATCGTTTTTTTCATCATTTTCAATATCGGACATAGCACTGATTTGTGTCAATACGATATGTGGGGCGTCTAACCATGTTGGGTGATAGGCATCAAAATCCATTTCACGATGTCCATGATTGACTAAGAAAGTTGTTAATTTTGCAAAAAAATCTGGATATTCAGACTGCAACGTCTGCATTATCGTATCTGGTTCAAACTGTTTAAGCTGCGCAAATAAACTTGGCATTTGGCGTGTTAGACGTGAAAGTGTCCAAAGTTCTTGGTTTACTTGCCCTGTTTTGGTATCCGACATGGCTATTAGGCTGTCTAAAGTTTTATGTGCTAACTGTTCATCCCCTTTATGGAACATTTTCAGTAGCGCAATAAGGGCAGCATAAAGTGAGCGTTGTGTCAGTGAAATAGCGATATTCGGCAAGAAGTAATCGGATCCTAATTTATTAATGCGTTGTACATAATCCCATAACTCGCTGAGTTTTTTCTCTTGTAGAGGCTCATGATTAAGCGCACCGATACCTATCAAATAAGTATCGAGGTCACGCATCCATGTAATCGGAAGCTCTTGAACCCAAGCAAATTTACGAGCTATTTCAGGTAAAGAAGATAGCAGCGTAGGGAGATCGCTCATCATCGATGTCGGTAAGCGGTTATGGTACAAAGTCACCGCGTTTTGGTTACCATAGATGTAATAATCCTTCATGGTAAACCATTTACCATTAAATGAAGGTAATCCCATTAAATTTAAGCTGTAGTTCAATGAAGCATGAAAGCCTGCTTCGCACATATCCCAAGTGAGTGGAGTGATTGGGTTAGGAAAACGTTCTGCTGATTCCTCTCGAGTCCACACGGGGGCAATTTGAGTCACATTTCGAGACTGTAATAACCAAAGTTGGTTATCATGAAATGCCCACTCAATATCCTGAGGGAAGTCAAAATATTGCTCTGCGCGTACAGCAAGTTCGGCAACAGCTTGGCACTGCTTAGCCGTTAATGAACTCTGTGTTTTTGCGGACTGGGTTAACTTTACTATGTCCGTTGATTCAGCCGTCATGACGATGGCACGCCGCTTATCTGCAATCTCTTGGTGGCAAATTTGCATAGAGCTGCGGTCAACTTGATATTCATCGACAGGCTCTTCACCGCCAACTACCGTTTCACCAAGCCCAAATGCGGCATTGATCAAAATTGAAGATAAATTACCACGTACAGGATCGATTGAAAATGCAACTCCAGCTGCTTCATTTTCGCGAACATCGACCATGCGTTGTAATACAACAGCCATTGAAACAAGGTGATGAGGTAAGTGTAAGTGTTGACGGTAAAGCATCACATGGGTGTGCCACAAAGAAGCGTAACACTGGCGGATAGCATTTTGCAATGCATCAAGACTGCGGACACCTAAAATAGTGTCATGTTGGCCAGCAAATGCAGCACCTGGCATATCTTCTAATGTACCAGAGGAGCGCACGGCAAGAGGCACATGAGTAAGTTGGTTCTTATGTAGATGTTCAGCTAATAAATGAATTAAGTTTTCAGGTAATGGGGCATCTAGTAACAATTGGCGGATTGCGTTACTGGCATCTTGTTCATGACCCGCATGTTGAGCAAGGTAGGCGGTGATTTGAGGTAGTAAAGGAGAAATAAATTGCTTATAGGCTTCGCATGACAAGATAAGCCCATCAGGCACGGGGAGTGCTTGAATTGTTTTGGATAGGCTTGCGCCTTTTCCTCCACTAATTGAGATGTCCGCGGCAGTAATATCTTTAATATTATAAATTAGTTCCATCTTTTACCTTCTTGATTCTTAAATATGAAATTTAAAACGAAGATTGAGAGCACCGCACCGAGGAGCACATCAATACCATAGTGATAATGCAGATATAGGGTTGCGATGATTAAGCCAAGTGCTAAAGGGGTTAAGCACAATGCTATTTTCCGGTAGCCTGATTTGTATAAAAAACCAATAATAAACAGCGTGATCCCGCTATGTAAGCTTGGGAAAACGTCCATGCCAGTTATTCCTTTATCAACAATTTCGGTTAGAAAAAGTGTCATTGCCCCATTGTGAACGGGGTAGGTAAATAACTCGGGGTAAGCAAAATAGGGACCTGCGGCGGGCAAAGTAAAATAACCAATAAATCCAAAGAAGTACATCAGCATTAAACCCATAAAATATCGTGTTGCGACAGGAATATTTCGCTGTAAAAAGAAAAATAGCGCACTGCCGATGATCAGAAAATAGAAACTGAAATAGCAAAAAGAGACCAATTCACTGAGCCATGGCGTGTGCAGCATAATTGCTCGTTCAGGTAAACTTTTGCCCAACCATAAAAAGCGGTCGATGTTATATAGGAGGCTATCCGCGCTCCAAGTATAAAAGTGAATGCGAATTGCTTTAAATAGAGGGAAAATTGACCAGCAGGCAATGAGTTGCAACAATCCTAGCCAATAAAATCGTGTAGAATTTTGCTTGGAACGTAGCGTAATAAAAATCAATAATAGCCATGAGAAACCGCCAGCAATGATCGACGGCATCAGCACCTCCGCCAATTCAGAACGGTAAACGCCATAGCTACCTAGTAATAAAATCAATAAAAGCTGCAAAGCAAAAAGTATATTAAACAGGCGTGAGAAATTCCGTTTTATCATAGTGATGAGCCATTTTTTTCAATGATTTTATAACCTATAAAAGCACTGATAAGTGATGGAAGTAATATGGTTGGCCAACAAAGCGTGAAAATCAATAAGATAGGTAGCCAAAGAAGGCCTGCAATGCTTCCTCCTAGTATTTTGAAAAAAGAGACAGTATTGCGGGCATCTGCTCGTGATGCGGCGAACTTAGCGGCAAGTAGTATAGGAAGGAAAACAAACATTAAGCAAAAACCGAGCCATCGCCAAGCCTCTGTGTTGCTGGTTGATTGTATTTTATGACATAACATTGAGTCTGGGTTTTGCTGATAATCTAAAAATGCGCTCGCATAAGATTGTCCATTTTGCAGTGACTGATAAGCATATTGCTCTGCTTGTTGAAACATGTCTTCATTTTGACAATTGACTGAAACCGCATTCAGTTCTTGGGAAAATTGTTCATGAATACGTTTTTCCCAATCACGACCAGATTCATCATCTAATTTGCTGACAATAGAAATGGGATTACCGACATAAATTTCAGCATGGCTAGCGAATCTGTCTGGCATGACATAAAACAACCCCAGAGGTATGACATTAAATTCAATGTTTTCTTCTAGAAGTGTTCGAGCTATCCTCGCAGCACCACGTTGATAAGGTAGTGGCTTATAGCCCCATTCACTGCTTCCTTCTGGAAATAACGAAAGGTCACCACCATTTCTGAGATGTGCGACTCCGGCATCAACCGGGTTTTCAAAACTATTGGCGGTGATTGAGAATCGTTCTTTATCTTTTTTTCTAACTACCGGAATACCTGTAAAAAACAGCCGCATAATAGGGCTATTTAATAGCTGAATAGATGCTAGAGCTTGAGAGAGAGGTGCTATTTTCAGCGGTAGATAGCCATCAAAAGCGCTATTGCGGTGGCTACATAAATAGAGTGTTGGTTTCCCGTTAGCAGGGGAAGCCGTATGGTTGACAAGAGTACAGTTAGGGTAATAGACAGTGCGGATCACTGAAGATATGAATCGATAATAAAGTGGTAATGGTGTGCCTGCGGTGATTATTGCGTTCTTATTCATAAGTCACTCGTTGATTCAATGTGGCAATATCAAAAGCCAAAATCTGTAAATTAGGAATATGACTGACTAAGCCTCGATGGGTACGAGCCTGATTGATATAGGCATAGTTTTGACCGAAAGGTGGTTGCTCAGGGGCTTGAATAATGGCGTCATGCCAACCTTCTAACAAACCTTCGATGGGAAGATGATCATCACCTTTTGTGAGTGCGATATCGGCAAGATGAGGAAACTCTTTTTGAATCAATAGGGCATCCGTATAGAGTTGCTCATTATCATATATTGCCTGTTTGACGGTGATATGGTTATTGCTTAAAAACCAAGTTTGCGCAATAGCGATTTCATTTGGTGTACGCCTAGCAACGTATTGGCTAAAGTTTTTTGCTTGAGCAAGGTTATCGGCTAATTTTTCTTGTACACGTGTTCGTAGTGCAGGGTTTTGTGTCGTTGTGGTCTGGTATGGGCCAATATGAAACTCTTTCCAGCAATTTTCATCATAAACATCAAAATCTAAAATTGGTTTACCTTGCTTATCTATAATTTTGGCAAAGGCAGGCAATAATTGAAAGGCACTTGGGCAGCTGGCAATTTCATCTGCGGTAAAACCATAAAAAAATTTTCCCGCAGGGTAATACCCTGAATTGATTAGATGCAAAGATTGGAACGTTCCCTGCCAGGGTGGGCCAAATGCATACCATTTGGTAATACTGTCGCGTTCATGTTGGCTAGCAGATTGTAAATAATAGCGAATGGCACTGTTTGATGATGAGTGAGCAATCAAGATAATTTTTTGTTTTTGTCCATGGGTTTGTTTTATTTGATTGATTTTATTTGATAATTCTTGTGCGAGAAGGCGATTGTCTGCGCGCCAGTCATGGCCTAAAAAGAATAAATCAATGCCATCTCGATAGTTAAGAGCCGTTTCGAGTACTTGCTTAAGTGGTGCTGTAATTAAGCTATCGACGATACCGGGGATAATCGAAAAACGGTGTAATTGGGATGCTTCAATATTTGACGCGCTGTCAACATATTCATAATTATTTTTGTGAATAAGGCTGTTGTAATCTCCCCAGATAAGACGTTTATTTTCAATATCATATAGCTTACTACCTAAAATTCCAGGTAAGTAAATAATCGGGATATTTGGTTCTTTGCTGATAAGCTTTGCGTGGCGGATATGTTTAGCAATAACCTTTGCTTTAATCTTGACGTATCCCCAATTGAAAGGCATTTTTGATTCCCAGTAACAATAATATTACTTGGAATCTAACCTAACTCAAATTAAATTGCATTAATATAATTCTCATTTCTTGAATTTTGATTTATTAATGCAATGATTTGTGGTGACTTTTACATGACAAAATATCTAAACTTGATATGTGATTAAGAGTTGCTCTGTATTGAGGATCTTAATTTGTTTACCTTTTTGTTCGATCAACTTATCACTGACGAGTTTAGATAGAGTACGGTTTAATTGCCGCACTGATACCCCAAGCATTGCAGCTAAAGAATCACGATTTTCTAGCTTAAAGCTCTCGCCATGTTGCTTTTCAACAAAAGCGAGATAGCGCCTTAATTTATATTCAACAGAGTAGGATGCACTTGAGTGTAATAGTGATGCGTTATACAGCTTTTGGCTAAGGTGCTGGCAGATGAACTGCAGAAATAATGGAGAGTAAATTTCTTTTTTCCGGATCATGGATAAGGGTAATGTAAGTAAGTCTGAATCTGTAACGGCTTGAATAGTATTATAGATACGGTCACTTTCATTGTTATTTTGAAAAAGTTCCAAATCACCAATAATAGAAAATGCATTTTCAAATGAAAAAATCACTTTGTTGCCATTTGTCTCATAACGTTCAACTTGTAGTTTTCCTTGAACGAGAAAATAAAGGTGATTGATTTGGCTGTCTTGAAATATTAAATATTCTTTGGCTTTTACGTGGATAAGCGTTGCTTTTTCGAGAGTTTCATCAGAAATAATATCATTAAGTTTATGATAAGCAATAAAATCTTCACATTTTTCCGTAGAGTTTACTCTTCTCATTTTAATTGCCACTTATACTTAAAATTATTGATGGATCATACTTAGATATTGCTCTTTAAAAAAGGACATATGTCCTTTTTTAAAGAGCAATAGCCCAGCCAACTTGTTTGAGAATAACGTGTAGAGTATTAACATTAAGCCCTATTTAAGCTTATCAAGCATGTTTAATCTAGAGCCTAGACATAGAGGGGATTTGTCACTCTTTTCTATTATATGTAATACCATTCAAACCCCAATGATGGGTAATTTCCCTTATAATTAATAAAAAAGCACTGAACTCACTAGTCGTTGGCAATTTTGTTGAATGAAGTGGGCTTCCATTAATCACATTCACTAATTCATTAAAAGCCATTTCTATTTTTTCAGTAGCGAGAAAGTTACCTGAGATATTTTTATTCTCAATGAGCTGGTTTAATTTACTATCATTACTGAAAAGTAAGATTTCACCATCAGGAAGCTGTTTTTTTGCTGGAATAATCGCATTTTCGACATGTTCAATTGCCATTTCAGCCTCATAAGCTGTAATAGGAGAGTGTTGGAAGCTAAAACCATTAAAATATTTAAGACCAATCGGTAAGCTTATTTTAGTTGAGAGGTAAGATAAAGTGGTTTCGCTGTCTTTAATTTCTAATTGAATATGATTTTTCATTGCGGCCTCATACTATATGATGATTTCATCATGCTACGCTGGTTAGTTTTATCTGTACAGTGTATGAATAATCTTTGCGTTTTGTCATTAGTGTTTATTTATAATCAGTTACAATAAAAAAAGAAAAATGAGGGTAATATTTTATATCATTTAGTTTTATGTTAAGGATAGGATTTTATGGTAACAATCATTTATGCGCATCCATGGAGCGGAAGTTTTTGCCACTTTCTACTTGAAACGATAGAAAAAGAATTAGTTCTTAAGAAGAAAGAGTACCAACTTATCGATTTGCATGCAGATAACTTCAACCCTGTTTTAACAGAGGCTGAACTTGCGTTATACGCAAAAGGCGACTTTATTGATCCTTTAGTGGGCAAATACCAAGAAACACTAAAAGTCAGCTCCGAGGTAATTGTTATTTTCCCTGTTTGGTGGATGGGAATGCCTGCTATTTTAAAAGGTTTCTTTGATAAAGTGATGTTAAATGACTTTGCTTGGTATTATAACGAACAACAACAGAAGCTATTACCACTGTTAGATATCAATAAAACGACAGTTGTGACAACGTCTGAGGAGCCCACTGATTTCATCATCAAAGAAGGTGATCCAGTAAGTGATGCCATTTTTCATTGCATGACAGCAGTAGGGCTTAAAAATGGTAAATGGATGAATTGCGACCGTGTAACTCAAGGTGGCGATGATCACCGGTTAAAATTTATTGCATCATTATTGAATGAAATTTAATCTATAGCCGCCAGTGTGAGATAAACAAAATATAATGCAATTATAAAAATTATTGCATTATATTTTAAAGTTACACTATTTTTGCAATATAACAATATGATTAAATCTAGAAATGTATTTTCTGAATTATAGAATAATAAAGTCTAAATTCTAACTTCGAGTTATGTTATAAATAGATAAGTTAATATTATCTACTTTTATAATAAGGTGAGTTTATGTCGGAAATAAGAATTATTGCAACGATAATTGCAAAAAGTAATGAGGTCGAGTTTGTGAAATCAGCAACTAAGTCGATTGTTGAGCCAAGCAATAGAGACGAAGGATGCATTCAATATGAATTACATCAGGACAACAACAATCTAAATACATTCGTTTTTTTTGAAAGATGGCAGGATCAGGAGTCATTGGACAAGCACAATCAGACACCTCATTTAAAAGAATTTATTGAAAGAATAAAAGATAAAGTTGATTTATTAGATGTGAAGTTAATGCGTAAAATTGCATAATATAAATTATTTTTATTGATAAAAAAGGAATGCATATGCATTCCTTTTTTAGCTTATTTAAAAATTTGAGTAAGGTGGTTTTTGTAATCAAGAATATATTTTTCGATACTAGGTTCTTTAATGACATCGTTAACCATAAATGTTGGATATTTTTTCAATCCGAGGAATTGTTGTGATTTATGAAAGGCAAAATAAACGCCATCGACACCACGACCATCAAAAAAATTATCAAACTCATCAAATGCATCAATAGGGGCATTCCAAGTTACTGAAAGCATATATTTTCTTCCATGAAGCAGGCCTCCAGTACCGTATTGCTTGCTGGGATCTTGGCGAGTACGGCCATCGTTTGCATATAAATGGCCATGGCCGAGGGTATAAACATCATCCATATATTTTTTTACCATCCAAGGCATCATCATCCACCAGCCTGGCATTTGGTAAATGATTGTATCTGCCCAAAGAAATTTTTTAACTTCGTTTTCGATATCGTAACCTGATTCAATATGCGTTTCCTGGATAGTGTGTCCTAACTCACTTAGGCATGTTTTGGCTACATCGTGTAAGGTACGATTCAGTTGTCCTGCGGAGTGAGCAAATGTTTGCCCGCCATTGAGAAGAAGAATTTTCATTTGTATTGCCTTATTCGTTAATTGCTAAGTTGCATTTAGGCTAACAAACTAGAATGAAGATAAAAAGCGGAGTAATGGATTGTTGTTCTTTGTTTTTTTGGTGTCATTATCTGAAATGGTAATTTTATTAAGCTGATTTTAGCTAGATGTGCCTATAAAGGCTATTTTTATAGTTAAAGCTATTAACTAGAGGAATTGTTGATTTTTTAGCAAAAGTCTATTGAGTTTATGGCTATTTTCCTCTGCATTATTCCATCGTATTCTCTGTGGTATTCGAATTGCCTCAGTAATTATTGGTTAGTTTTCAACTCGTGAGTATAGGCTAACTGAATAATTATTTGTGAAGTTTAACGTGAACAAATTTAAGAGAGAAAACATAATGACTATTCCTATGATTGGTGTTGGTACATTCCGTTTAAAAGATGATGTGGTGATTGCTTCGGTAAAAAATGCATTAGATGTTGGTTACCGTGCTGTTGATACTGCACAAATTTATGAGAATGAAGCTGCAGTTGGACAGGCGATTGCACAAAGCGGTGTTGCACGCAGTGAGCTTTATATCACAACAAAAATTTGGATTGAGAATTTAAGCAAAGATAAACTTATTCCAAGTCTGAAAAAAAGCTTAAGTGATTTACAAACAGATTATGTGGATTTAACACTGGTGCATTGGCCATCACCAAATGATGCCGTTTCTGTTGAAGAGTTTATGCAAGCTTTATTGGAAGCAAAAAAACAAGGGTTAACACGTGAAATTGGTATTTCTAATTTCACCATCCCATTAATGGAAAAAGCGATTGCAGCAGTTGGTGCAGAAAATATTGCGACAAACCAAATCGAACTATCGCCTTATCTGCAAAATAAAAAAGTCGTTGAGTGGGCTAAACAGCACAATATCCATATCACCTCTTATATGACATTGGCCTATGGTAAAGCATTAAAAGACGCGGTCATTGGGCGTATTGCACAGAAACACAATGCAACACCGGCTCAGGTTATTTTAGCGTGGGCAATGGGTGAAGGGTATTCTGTTATTCCATCATCAACCAAACGTGAAAATTTATTGAGTAACTTGCAAGCAACACAATTACAGTTAGACAGCGACGATAAAGCGGCGATTGCAAAATTAGATTGTAATGACCGTTTAGTTAGCCCAGAAGGCTTAGCACCAAACTGGGACTAATTGATTGCTTTATATATTCAGAGGCCATAATTTGTTATGGCTTCTGAATTTCTGCAAGATATTGAGTTAAGCTGTCAATAAAAACGCGAATGCGCTGGCTGACAACGCGGTCACTGTAATAAACGGCATGAAATGGCAAAGGAATAGGTTGCAATTCTTCTGTCAACACTTCGACAAATTGGCCACTTTGAATATCCTTATTCACCATAAAGTCAGACAAACACGCAATCCCATTTCCCGCTAAGCAAAGCTGCCTTAACGTCTCTCCACTATTTGATGATATCCCTTCTGTGATTTCTATTAATTGCCCATCAATACCTTTAACTGGCCACATATTTAATGATGCAGGTTCAGTAAAAGTTAAACATGTATGGTTCAAAAGATCTTGAGGGTATTTGGGGGCATCATGCAGTTTTAGATAATTTGGAGACGCAACTATCTTGCGGTAACTATTAAATAGCGGGCGGGCACGTAAACTAGAGTCGGTGAGTTGCCCTGCACGTATTGCAATATCGACTTTCCGTTCGATTAAATTAACAAAGGTTTCTGATGAAACTAGCGATAAATGAATGTCGGGATATTGTTGACGAAAAACAGACACAAAAGGGATTAATATATGCAATACAATGGGTGTTGCAGCATCAATTCGTAATAGGCCTTTTGGGGAAGTTTGTGTTTCATGTAATTCATTTTCCGCCGCGAGCATTTCTTGCAAGATAACTTTCATACGCTGAAAATAAAGTTCACCTTCGGCGGTTAGGTCAATTTGCCTTGTGGTGCGGTTAAGCAAATTGACCCCCAGTTTTTCTTCTAGCTTTTTGACGATCCTGCTCACTGCCGAATTCGCTAGATTTAGTTTATCAGCAGCTTTACTAAAACTTTTTTGTTCTACCACTTCAATAAATACGCGGGCTTCTTCAGATGTTGCTCTCATAATGATTTTATTAGCCAATAAGATGATAGAAATGATGGCAGTTATAGTAGCAGAAATAAAAAGTGGTAGGGAGCAAAAGGCATATCGCAGTAAAACGTTATTTATTTGACTATTTTTGACATAACAATAAACCCTTCATGTTCAGTAAAATCATTGCGTTAATATAATTCTCTCTAGCGTGAACTTGCTCGTTATATTCTAAAGTTGCTGACGCTAAAGCTTCCCCGTGAGTATAGTCAATGAGAATGTGCCCCCACTGGGTTGCTTGCTGTGCTGATAACCCTAACTCTATTAATAACTGAATTATCTCTTTGGTTATGCGAGTAGCCTGTTCAGGAAATAACGCAGATGCATTAAATATCGCTAACGTAATCTGTGGGTATTGAATCACCTTTTCACGATATCTAAGCAAAAGGTTTTCTATTTTGGGCTGAATACCTTTTATATCTTTAACATTAATATCGTGATATAGCGTGTTGCTAATGGCCTTAATTAACGCGTTTTTATCAGAAAAATAATGGTAAAGCGCCATCGGAGTAATAGCCATTTCTTTAGCGATTAACCGCATGGATAATTGCTCAATCCCCTTGTCATCTAATATTTCTATCGCCTTGGCAATAATATTTTCAGATGAAATATTGAGTTGCTGTGTTTTAGGGCGACCTGGTTTTCTCGCTGTCATTTGACTATCTCATAATGGGATTGAATAAACCCTGAAGGGAAGCTTCGAGTATTCAAATGGCTAAGGAAAATATCATGGGGAATTGGGCCAAATAATGGACGCCCTTCACCTAATAGAATGGGAATTTTAGTGATAATAAGGTCGTGAATTAGCCCTTGTTTTAAAAAGGATTGAACAACTTGCCCGCCATCGATATAAACACGTTTACAGCCTTCGGTCTCTAGCATCAGCATGACTTGCTCAGGCGTCTGGTTCGAAAACCGTACCTTACCGATTAAATGTTCAGGAACAGGTTGGTCTGCGAGTGTGGATGAAAGAACCACAATGGGTTGCTCATAGGGCCAAGGCGTAAAATTACAAACGGTTTCAAATGTTCCTCGCCCCATGATGATTGCATCGATGTTGCAGATGAAGTTTTCGTAACCATGGTTTTCTTCAGGCAGATCCTGTTGTAAAAGCCATTTAATATCGCCATTTTTACGTGCAATATAGCCATCTAAACTGGTTGCTATGAAGACATGCCCTGTGATCATGCGTTACCTCCAATTAATTATACGCTGTATATTAATGTGAAAAAGGAGGATACCAGAACCTATTGTGTTGTTGTATCGTTTTTGTTGGTTCATTGACAAAAAAATCAAATACCATAGAATAATCGCGAATGGTCATGAGACTCGTAAGCGTTTACGTTAAGCAACGCATATAACTTTGGTCACATAAATCGTTATGTGCTTTGTGTGCTCGTTTGCTTAGGAGTTTTTATGTCATACCAAGACAGCAATTATGTTTTAGGCATCCCTAAATTACCCGCTCGGGCGATGATTGTCCTTGTCCCTTTGTTTTTGTCTCTTGTTATGAGTGGCATTGTATCGTTAATAAGTACAGTTAGAGCACTCGGCTTTACCAGTGAAGTATTCACTCCCTGGCTCAGTTCTTGGGGAATTTCGTGGATGATAGCCTTTCCAACGGTTTTCTTTGTTTTACCCATAGCAAGGCGAATTTCTTTACTGTTAGTAAAGTCGGTATAACGTTACCTGTATTGCTCTTCCTAGAATGATTTTCTAAAAAGCATGAATGGGTACTCTATTGAATAGGTTTCTATGTCTATAAAAATTATTGGTTTGTTTTTCATCACTGCACTAGCTGAAATTGCAGGTTGCTATTTCCCTTATTTATGGATGAAAAAACAAGGAAGCTCATGGTTACTCATTCCTGCTGCGCTGAGTTTGGCACTATTTGTTTGGCTACTAACATTACATCCTGAAGCGAGTGGGCGAATTTATGCAACATATGGCGGGATCTATGTTGCTACAGCGCTAGTTTGGCTAAAAGTCGTTGATGGTGTTTCGCTTACTGTTACTGATTGGGTAGGGGCTTTAGTGGTTTTTGTCGGTGCAGGTATTATTATCAGCGGTTGGAAGTAGAAAATCACTTTTATATTGATCATAACAATAAAGAAAAATAACATACCATCTTTATTGTTATGGTGATTTTTAAGAAAGAAAGCCAATCTGGCTTTGCTCGCATTTCTGAAAAAATAGTTTTCAATTAAATTAAATAAGCTAGATGAATTCCAATCAATATCCTCCTTATCAGTTTTATATAGACCCTGCAACTTTGTTTGAAATGCTGAACCCTATATTTTAATTCATCTCGTTCCAGCTGAGTTGTTGTTTTCTGTTGATTATTACTTAATAAATTGAAGGACTTTTGGGCTGCTCTCTACATTATGGATATGGCTGATAAAATGTGAGGGATTATTTTGTGGTGAGCTTATGTCTTTTATCTTATTATTTGAATGTGAATGAATATTATAGTTTACGTTAAGTGCATTTTTGCACCTTAAAATAGAGTGATTTTAATGCAGTATAATTATTGTGTTGAAATGCTGATTTCAAAAAACGCTAAATAAGATTTATTTAACTTAAATGTTTTCAATTGTAACAATTGATCTAAATCAATTTAACAATAAATACCCTATTGGTGGTAATTTTAATTGTTGTTTAACTACTCAGTTAATATTAATTAAACTTTTATTTTCACTTTAATTGATTTTAGGCAATATCTAATCATATTAGGCTGCTATCCTCACACCGATTTATACAAAAAATATAAAGAGGTAGCAATGAACGTTAGTCGCAGAAAGTTTTTTAAAATCTGTGCTGGCGGGATGGCAGGTACAACTGTAGCTGCGTTAGGTTTTATGCCTGGAATGGCAATAGCTAATGTACGTGAATATAAATTACTACGCTCAAAAGAGACGCGTAATACTTGTACTTACTGTTCTGTCGGTTGTGGATTATTAATGTATAGCATGGGCGATGGCGCCATGAATGCTAAATCCGCGATCTTCCACGTCGAAGGAGACTCCGACCACCCTGTAAACCGTGGTGCTTTATGTCCAAAAGGGGCTGGCCTACTGGATTACATCCACAGTGAAAATCGTTTACGTTACCCAGAGTATAGAGCACCAGGCTCCGATAAATGGGAACGCATTAGCTGGGATGATGCTTTCACGCGTATTGCGCGATTAATGAAAGATGACCGCGATGCAAACTTCATTGAGAAAAATGAACAAGGTACGACAGTAAACCGTTGGTTATCAACAGGGATGTTATGTGCATCCGCTGCCAGTAACGAAACGGGAATGCTGACCCAAAAATTCGCACGATCGCTAGGTATGCTGGCGGTTGATAACCAAGCGCGTGTCTGACACGGACCAACGGTAGCAAGTCTTGCTCCAACATTTGGTCGCGGTGCGATGACCAACCACTGGGTTGATATTAAAAATGCGGATGTTGTCGTCGTAATGGGCGGTAACGCTGCGGAAGCTCACCCTGTTGGGTTCCGCTGGGCAATTGAAGCTAAAAACAATAATGATGCGACACTGATTGTAATTGATCCGCGTTTTACGCGTACCGCATCAGTTGCAGACCATTATGTGCCAATTCGTTCAGGTACCGATATTACTTTCTTATCGGGCGTTTTACTGTATCTGATTGAAAACAATAAAATCAATGCTGAATATGTTCAGAACTACACCAATGCGGCGTTAATTGTCAGAGATGATTTTGACTTTGAAGATGGCCTATTTAGTGGCTATAACGCTGACAAACGCAGTTATGACAAAACCAGCTGGAACTACAAATTTGATGAAAATGGTCACGCACTGCGCGATGACACATTACAAGACCCGCGTTGTGTTTGGAATTTACTTCGCAAGCACGTCTCACGCTATACGCCTGAGATAGTTGAGAAAATTTGTGGTACTTCCCAAGCTGATTTCTTAAAAGTGTGTGAAATCCTCGCGACGACCAGTGCCTCTGAAAAAGCGGGTACGTTCCTGTATGCGTTAGGTTGGACACAACATACCGTGGGTGCGCAAAACATCCGTACCATGGCGATGATCCAGTTACTGCTCGGTAATATGGGCGTGGCGGGTGGCGGTGTGAACGCATTACGTGGTCACTCAAACATTCAAGGTCTGACGGACTTAGGTTTGTTATCTACCAGTTTGCCGGGTTACCTGACGTTACCTTCAGAAAAGCACCTTACGGTCGATAATTACCTGACGGCGAACACGCCAAAAGCGACATTACCGAATCAGGTGAACTACTGGAGTAACTATCCGAAATTCTTCGTTAGCTTGATGAAATCATTCTATGGTGATTCTGCTCAAGCGGATAACCAGTGGGGCTTCGATTGGTTACCTAAATGGGACCAAGCTTATGATGTTATGAAGTATTTTGACATGATGAGCCGTAACGAAGTCACCGGCTACATCTGCCAAGGCTTTAACCCAGTTGCGTCTTTCCCAGACAAAAACAAAGTGGTGAGCTGCCTAAGTAAGCTGAAATATTTAGTGGTTGTTGACCCGTTAGTCACAGAAACGGCGAATTTCTGGCAAAACCACGGTGAGATGAATGACGTAGATAGCGCTTCAATCCAAACCGAAGTATTCCGTCTGCCATCAACCTGTTTTGCGGAAGAAGATGGTTCAATCGCCAACTCTGGCCGTTGGTTACAATGGCACTGGCAGGCTGCGGATGGCCCAGGTGAGGCGCGTAATGATGGCCAAATCTTAACGGGTATTTTGTACAAAATCCGTGAAATGTATGAGAAAGAAGGCGGCCAAGGCCAAGAGCCTCTGATGCAGATGAAATGGAATTACAAACGACAATTCCACCCTGAATCAGAAGAAGTGGCAAAAGAGAACAATGGTGTTGCACTGGTTGATCTCTACGATGCGGATGGCAACCTTCAAGCGAAAAAAGGCGAATTACTCAGCTCGTTTGCATTGCTGCGTGATGACGGGACAACGGCCTCGTCTTGCTGGATTTATACCGGTTGCTGGACTGAAAAAGGCAACCAGATGGCGAACCGTGATAACAGCGACCCATCGGGTATCGGTAATACATTAGGTTGGGCATGGGCATGGCCTCTGAACCGCCGCGTGATTTATAACCGTGCATCTTGTGATACCAAAGGTAAACCATGGAATAAAGACCGTGTGCTTATCGAATGGAACGGTAAAAAATGGGTGGGTAACGATATTCCTGACTTTAACGCATCTGCGCCAGAAGTAGGAACCGGTCCATTTATCATGCAACCTGAAGGGCTAGGGCGTTTATTTGCTATCGATAAGATGGCAGAAGGGCCATTCCCTGAGCACTATGAGCCGTTTGAAACGCCATTAGGTACAAACCCATTGCATCCAAATGTGGTGTCTAACCCTGCTGCGCGAATTTTTGATGAAGACAAGAAACGCCTTGGCGATCACAAAGATTTCCCTTATGTAGGAACCACATACCGTTTGACCGAGCATTTCCATACGTGGACAAAACACGCTCGCTTAAACGCGATTGCTCAACCAGAGCAATTTGTGGAAATCAGTGAAACCTTAGCGAAAGCGAAGGGTATTGCACTGGGTGATAAAGTCAAAGTCAGTAGCAAACGCGGCTTTATCAAAGCGGTGGCAGTGGTGACACCACGATTGCAAACCCTGATGGTTGATGGCAAACCGATTGAAACGGTCGGTCTGCCAATTCACTGGGGCTTTGAAGGCGCAACGCAAAAAGGTTTCATTACCAATACGTTAACGCCATCTGTGGGCGATGCTAACTCTCAGACACCTGAGTATAAGGCATTCTTAGTTAACATTGAGAAGGCGTAAGGGAGGGAACATGTCCATGCAATCTCAAGACATTATTAAACGTTCCGCGACCAATAGCATTACGCCTCCGCCACAGGCGCGTGATGATAAGCTGGAAGTGTGTAAGCTTATTGATGTGTCATCCTGTATTGGTTGTAAAGCCTGTCAGGTGGCATGTTCTGAGTGGAATGATATCCGTGACGAAGTGGGTCATTGCGTTGGGGTTTATGATAACCCAACGGATTTAAGTGCTAAATCTTGGACAGTGATGCGCTTTAGCGAAACCACAGAAATGGGCAAGCTAGAGTGGCTGATCCGTAAAGATGGCTGTATGCACTGTACGGACCCTGGCTGTTTGAAAGCGTGTCCATCTGCGGGTGCAATCATTCAGTATGCTAACGGTATTGTGGATTTCCAATCAGAGCACTGTATTGGTTGTGGTTACTGCATTGCAGGTTGCCCATTCAACATCCCACGATTAAACCCGAAAGATAATCGTGTCTACAAATGTACTTTGTGTGTTGATAGGGTCAGTGTTGGTCAAGAGCCTGCTTGTGTGAAAACTTGTCCGACAGGTGCTATTCGTTTTGGTACGAAAGCCGAAATGCTGGAATACGGTGCAGAGCGCGTCACGAAACTGAAAAATCGTGGTTATGCGCAAGCAGGTATTTATGACCCTGAAGGCGTCGGTGGAACACACGTTGTTTATGTGTTGCATCATGCTGACAAACCTCAGCTTTATCACGGGCTGCCTGAAGATCCACAAATTGATACCCCAATTAATCTGTGGAAAGGCGTTCTGAAACCACTTTCTGCAATTGGCTTTATTGCAACCTTTGCGGGATTAATCTTCCACTATGTGGGAATTGGCCCGAACAAAGAAGTGAGTGATGAAGAGGAGGACGATAACCATGAGTAAAAAAAGCAAAATGATTGTACGGACTAAGTTTATTGACCGTGCGTGCCACTGGACAGTGGTCATCAGCTTCTTCTTGGTTGCGTTGTCAGGTATCGCACTGTTTTTCCCAACACTAAAATGGCTGACGGAAACCTTCGGTACACCACAAATGGGGCGTATTCTTCACCCATTCTTTGGTGTGTTGATTTTCGTCGTACTGATGTTCATGTTTGTGCGCTTTGTGAAACACAATATTCCAGATAGAAAGGATTTACCTTGGATCAAGAATATTGTTGAAGTTCTCAAGGGTAACGAGCACGAAGTTGCGGATGTCGGTAAATATAACGCAGGCCAAAAAATGATGTTCTGGAGTATTATGAGTATGATTTTCGTACTCTTAGTGACTGGGATTATCATTTGGCGCCCTTACTTTGCGGATATGTTCCCGATGTGGATGATCCGCTGGAGCCTGCTTATTCATGCTGCTGCCGCGATTATTTTAATCCATGCAATCTTAATCCATATGTACATGGCATTCTGGGTTAAAGGCTCGATTAAAGGTATGATCGAAGGCAAAGTAAGCCGTCGCTGGGCGAAGAAACACCACCCACGTTGGTATCGTGATGTTGAAGCGAAAGAAGCGAAAGCAGAAGCTGAAAGTAAAAAGTAATTGACGAATAAGCTCGCAAAATCAAGCCATCACAGTGTGATGGCTTTTTTGTGGGAATTGTTTTGGTGGCACTTTAATGACGGTAATCGCTCGCTTTGAGGCGATACAACACATGTTCTTGTAACCAATGACCATCAGGGAGCGCAGGGTGATAAAAATTATCTGGCTGTTTTGTCATGCCAAGACGCTTCATCACTGATTCTGATGGGGTATTAGGAACAGCAGTAAATGCCACTATTTCACGGAGATTTAACTGGGTAAACGCCAGTTGAATAACCGCTTTCGCCCCTTCAGAAGCTAAACCTTGGTGCCAATAAGCAGGGAGTAAGCGCCAACCGATTTCAACGCAGGGAGAAAAAGGCAAGTTAGCAGCGGGAATATTTAAACCCAAAAAACCAATAAATGCGTTGGTTTCTTTCAATTCGACAGCCCATAACCCCCAGCCACCTTGTTGGGTGAATTTGGTGATGATGGTTTCTAAAAACTGTTGGCTTTGTTGCTCATCCAATAGGGCCGGAAAGTAGCGCATTACATCGGGGTCGCTATTGAGTGCATAAAAAGCGGCGCTATCTTCCTCTTGCCATTTTCGAAGGCGTAACCTTGGGGTCTCTAACTCGATAATGTTCATGCTATTACGCGGTTTTTAAACGCATATGCAGCAGAGGAAAAGGGTTTCCTTCACCGTCTAGCTCAGAACGGCCATATTGCACAAAACCCATATGCTGATAAAAACCAACGGCTTGAGGGTTTTGCTCATTGACATCAAGCTCGGTGACACCTAATTCTTCAATGGCGTATTGCAGGAGTTTTTTCCCCGTTCCTTGCCCACGGTTTTCTGGAGAGATAAACAGCATTTCAAGGCGGTTTTCAGCACAACCGAGAAAACCTACCATTTTCCCTGCGTCATCAAAGGCGACAAATACCGCTAAATTTGGCAAATAAAGTTGCTTGATTGCCACTTTGAGTTCGTTGATTTTTTCTTCAGGTAAAAAATCGTGGGTGGCTCTGACCGAAGCCTCCCAAACGCGAATTATTTCATCATCATGTGCACGAGTGGCAGCTTGAACTATCATTATATTGTCTCCCTAAAATAATGCTGCAATCTTAAATCGCAGACCTGTATTGTCAATGGCTGATTTTAATTTTAGTTAAGGCTAGTTTTGAGATATTAATCTCAGAAAAAAAAGTCAGCTTTGTCATTATTAGATAAGTTTAGATTATTGGGACTGTTTAACGTCTTTTCACTTTTCCATATTGGGTAGGGGTATCTTAATGAAATATAAAGTGTTAACACTATGTTTATCTGCAGCTTTATTTGCACCGATTGCACCAACCATGGCAAGCACTGACACTCAATCAGATATGGTTTTAGACCAAGTATTAGTCCTTAGCCGCCACAATTTACGAACTCCGATTGTTAATACCGGTATCCTCACCGAAGTGACTGATAAAAAATGGCCGGACTGGGATGCAAAAAGCGGTTATCTCACCACGCAAGGTGGGGCGCTTGAAGTGTATATGGGGCATTATTTTAGGGAGTGGATTGATCAAAATAAACTTCTAGCGGATGAATTATGTCCAACCAGTAACGAAGATGTTTATATGTATACCAATAGCTTACAAAGAACGATAGCGACAGCACAGTTCTTTGCAGCAGGTGCATTCCCGGGTTGTAAAGTGAATATCCACCATCAGCCAGAAATTGGTAAGATGGACCCCGTCTTTAACCCAATTATTACCAATGGATCTCCTGAGTTTAAACAAAAAGCCCTTGCGGCAATGGATGATTACTTAAAAGGTTTATCACTAAAAGCGGGTTATGAAGAACTCGATACTGTGTTGAATATTAAAGATTCTCAAAAATGCAAAACGGACAAACTGTGCAACCTCGATAGCCAAAAAAATAGCTTTATTATCGAAGCAGATAAGGAGCCGGGTGTTAGTGGCCCATTGAAAATAGCTAATTCCGCAGTAGATGCTATCGACTTGCAATATTATGAAGGTTTCCCAGCAAATCAAGTGGCATGGGGGCTGGTAGATACCCCTGAAAAATGGAAAAAACTCAACACGCTAAAAAATGCGTATCAAGAAACGTTATTTACACCGAAAATTATCGCAAAAAATGTGGCTCACCCAATCCTCAATTATATTGATAAAGGCTTTGTATCTGTAGATAAAGGGGAAACCGCTAAATTTATTTTCTTGGTAGGGCACGATTCCAATATTGCGTCATTGATGTCAGCGATGGATTTCAAACCGTACCAGTTAGCTCAGCAGTATGAGCACACGCCAATTGGCGGTAAATTGGTTTTCCAACGCTGGACAGATAAGCAAACGAAAAAAGATTTTATGAAAGTCGAATATGTTTATCAAACGGCTGATCAGCTAAGGGACAATGCCTACTTATCCCTTGAAACACCACCAAAGCATGTCACTTTAGAGCTTAAAGATTGCCCAATTGATAAAAATGGCTATTGCTCATGGGAAGATTTCCAAAAAGTGATGGCAAAAGCGTTAGAACAATAAACGTCTGATAATCATGTTCAAAGCCCATTTGCTGCAAAGTGATATGGGCTTTTTTATGGCTCGATTTTTATGAATTAAATAGTGTCTTAGTTAGTGTAATCAAATAAAAGACGAAAAAAACCCCGCTATAAAAGCAGGGCGTGAAAATCACGAAAATGTTTATGAGGCTATAATCTACCTCAATTAGTCATAAAAATAGCACCATAATGTGTATGGTTTTATTGATTTTTGTAACAATCATTAAGTGTAAACTTATTGTTAGTAAATAAAGCTAAAACCATTAATAATTTGAGATAGATTAGCTTATCTGACAACTAATACACTGGTTTTCGCGTAACGTACGACGGAAGCCGCGTTTGAACCTAATAAATATGTTGTCATACTTGGGCGGCGTGAGCCTAGTAAGATAATATCGGCATGAATATCTTCGGCAGCAGCTAAGATTTCGTCTTTAACGGAACCCACGCTTGCTTTTGCATGCACTTTATCCGCAGGAATGGAGAATAATTTAATTTTCTCTTTTAACTCAGCAAGAATAATCTCAGCTTGTTTTTCATCATCAGGAAAATCACCCGGTAAAATGGTTCCACCGTAGCGTAGATAATTAGAAATTGGCGCAGTGACGGCCAAAAAGTGAACATTTGCATTATTCAATTTTTGCAGAGAATTGACATGTGGAACTAACATATTGGTCAGCGCGTCTTCGGTTACATCGATCGGAACTAAAATTGTATTGTACATAATTTCTCCTTTCTTCTTGTATATTATAAGTTTAGATCATTATCATTCATTTTGATATTGATTGTTAATATTAGAATAATAACCGATAGGCTTATCATAGGTTGTGAGCAAGTTGTCGCAATCAGATTTTTAGTAGAGAAATATGCAGCATGCGGGTACTTTCGACGCTGAAAATACCCGATGAAATCGTAGGGGAGAAAGGGAGTTATTTTTGTGGGCAGGCTTCTTTAATACCTGCTTTACAGGCTTGTGCTAAATACTCTGCAGCAGATTTATCATCTATTTCGGTGCCTTCACCACTTTCAAGCATCTTCCCAAGCTGGTATTGAGCGGGGGGGAATTTCTTATCAGCAGATTTTTGGAACCATTCAAACGCAGTAATATAGTTTTGTTTTACACCAATACCTTGGTAATAAAATTGCCCCATGTAGTTTTGTGCCTCAACATTTCCTTTATTCGCTGATTTTTCAAATAACTCCATCGCGGTTTCAAGGTTCTGTTCTACACCATTGCCATTTAGATACATATCGCCTAAAAATAACTGGGCATCAGAGTTACCTTTATTGGAGGCCATTGTTAGCCATTTTTTGGCTTTACCATAGTCTTGCTTTAATTCATTACCCAGATAGTAACCAATGCCAAGCATTACTTGCGCTTTAACATCGCCTTTTTGGGCTTCTTGCTCAATACGTTTGATGGTTTCTTTAGGCACCGCAGCAACACTGAGGCTGATGGGTAAAATAAAGATAAAAATAAGTGAAAGAATTCTAAGCATGGTTTTATTTCTTATATCATCGATGTTTATTACTATTATTTATAGGCAATAAAGTGAATTTTTGCACATTAATTATTGAGCTTGCCTAACTGCTTCAAACATATACATAAGGCTATAGCGCAGATATCGCTTTAAATAACGAATATTCTTGTAAGGCGTTACACCCTTTTGGGGTAATAATGTATTGAAATACTTTACGTCTATACTTGGTAAATTACAATGTTTATTCGCAATTACATCTTATAGGCGTATACTTTCGGTGTTAAAGGATGACCCTATGTGGTTGTTGTAACAAGATATTAATGATTCTTTGTTTTTTAAACTAAGTATTTCTAATTATGATGATTATATATTAATAGGCATTTTATAAATCAGGTATAAAAATTAATTTTTTGTTAAAATCTTTTTTGGTGAATTATGCCAAAAAATCTCATAATTTAAACCAAAAATAGATTTATTTAACGATTTTGGATTAACGAATTAAGAAATAAAAAACTAAATAATTAAAGGGTAGAGCGACAAATAAAGTGTAGATAAAAAATAGATCCACACTTTATTTACACCAAAAAGGTGATAATGGATGGAGGTTCTAAATACTATTCACCAAATAATGGTGTAGGTTTGCCATTGTCATCGATAGCCACAAAGTTAAACTGGCCATGGATCACTTCTTCACGACCTTCAAAATACATATCTTCTAAGAAGATGGAGACATTCACCGTTAAGCTGGTTCTACCAACGCGGATGACTTTTCCGACGAGTTCAACAATTGTGCCTGATGGGATTGGGTGGGTAAAATTGATCTTTTCCGTGGAAACTGTCACTAAACGCTTACGGCTAAAACGGGTTGCGGTGATAAAAGAGACTTCATCCATCCACGCTAAAGCAGTGCCGCCAAATAAGGTGCTATGGTGATTAGTTGTGGTAGGAAAAACGACTTTGGAAACACGGGAAATGGATTGTTCGATTTTTTGTGCGATGACATCATCAGCGATGGAACTCATGGTTGGGCCTTCAGTTGTTACTTGGTGTATTAATAATGTTAAAGCTAAGTGTAATACTCCTCATAAATAATTACAGTAATAAATGAGAAGTGAATCGATCCAGTCTGGACGGTTTTTGTCATAGAGCACATTTTGCTATCGCGATAGAGGGGGAGATTGACCCACAACGGTAAGATGCGGATCAAAATACATAAAATGGGGCGTTTAGTTGTCTAAATATTCAGCGCTCATACGGATGGCTTTCGCACTCTCGCCGCTTTTTACGCAAGAGACCAAAAAGGCTTTGGATTCCGCCCAAATAGTGGCAGAAAAATCTTCACCATCAATGTCTTTTTCGATAGTAATCGGGTAGTTTTCAACGCCATCTAGCCACTCTTTCAAACCTGATTTGCAGGTGGCAAAATCCTCTTTTGCTATTGTGCCATCCAAGACAGGCATAGAAGTTTGGGGTTTTTTCCCAGAAGCAATCATATTTTCTACTTGCTCTATGGTGTAGTTTTTTTCTGCCATTACGCCGAAACTGACTAACGAAATCATCATTCCTAATAATAATTTGTTCATAATCACTCCATTTGATTTAAGTCGTGAATGTTAAGGGATTGATGAATAATAGGCAATAAAAAACCCTCCAATTTGGAGGGTTTTTGTGATCGCGATGGAGCAAATAAATTAGCTGAATCTGTACAGACTAAATGGTTTCACATTCAGTGCAGGTTCTTTGCCTAATAATAAATCGGCTGTTAATTCAGATGAAACTGGGCTTTCTGTCATACCCCAACCTGTTGCGGTATTGATAACCAGACCTGGGTACTCATTGACTTGAGAAATAATTGGGTGCTCATCAGGTGCGATGGCCATTGCACCACTCCACTGATCAATCAGTTTTGAGTCTTTAAACGCAGGGAATTCGGTTTTAAGTTTCTCAAATGATGCGTTCAGTTCTGGTAGGTCTGGTAACGCTGTCATATTTCTGTGTTTTTCAAATGGGGAAACTTCATTCAGTTTCCAGCTAGTTGGCTCTGTGAATGAGTTAATCAGCTGCTCATTTAACGAAATATGCACTGGGAAATCAGGCATTGATAATAATGGGATATATTTATAGCCGTAAACGAAGGAGTCTTTCACGACTGGCGCGACGATAACACGTGGAGACGTTGCATAGGTGCCATCAGCTTGTTCACGGAAGAAGATATTACCTGGTAATGCGACGTTACCACCCGGTGCAGTTGGGGAACCAGAAATTAACTGTTGTGATTGGTAAGCCGGTAGAGTAGGGACATCTACCCCTAAATTCTGCATAAACAGACGAGACCAAACACCACCCGCAACGACAACGCGAGACGTTTTGATTGCCCCTTTTTCAGTGACAACATCTGAAATTGCGCCGCCCTGAGTTTCTAACCCTCTTGCTGCGCAATTGGTGTAAATTTTGATACCCAGTTTTTTAGCGTGCTCTGCCATCACAAAGGTTGCAATTTCAGCATCTAAACTACCTGAATCTTCTTCAAATCCAGCGATGCTCCATTTAGATTGCGCACCTTTTAGGCGCTGATCTAACTCTGCACCTTCAATAATACGGGTTTTGAATGGAATATCAGAACCGACATTTTTGCTGGTGGTATCAATCCACTCTCTTACGTTGACTAAGTCTTCTTCATCAAGAGGAACTTCAACACGGCCTTGCGTACGGTAGCTGGTGTCTGCACCGACTTTGGCATTCATCTCTCTCCAGCGGTGTTTGCCGAGATGGTGAAGCAAGAAGGTTTCTTCTGGCATTTTATAAGTGATAACTTGACCGTAGAAACGGGAAGATTGTTCACCAGCGATATTGCCTTTTTCAACGATGACAACATCTAAGCCACGACCAACTAACTCAATCGCAGTCATAATCCCAAGAATTCCAGCACCAATAACAACGACGTCAGCTTGTTGTGGTAGTGCGCCTTCAGTTCCAGCTACGAAGCCATGTCGTGGCTTACCCGGAACAAAGCGACCTTCACGCGTTAGCATTGGCGTTAAAATTCCAGCACCAGCGGCTACAGTGACAACCGCGCCACCGATAAGAAATTTTCTTCTAGTAATAGCCATTTATAGAGTTCCTTATATAGAATGAGTTTTTAACAGTTAATCAAAGCGTCAATAAGCAATACTTATAATTGTAATTATATTTTTAATTATAATTATGATTGTAAACTAATTTAACGTTGATTTAAAATTTTTAATTAAATGTTAAAAAAAATATTGTTTAATCTGAGATAAGGAACACAAAAGCGAGGGAAGAGTCATACCTATCGCATGTTGACTATCATTTAATGTCATTATTGATAGTACGGGTATTGGTTTAAATATGAGCTCTTGAGCTAAATTTTTACAATTTATTGATTAATTTGAATTTTACCAGTTAAAAATAGTGTGGCATTTCCTGTTAGCTTAACTCTGCCATTATTCACTTTGCAGTGGATCATACCGCCTCGTTTCGACAGTTGTTTTCCGACTAATGCTGTTTTTTGTAATCGTTTTGCCCAAATTGGCGCAATGGCACAATGGGAAGTCCCTGTGACAGGATCCTCATTTACCCCTTTAGCGGGTGCAAAGTAGCGTGATACGAAGTCACAATCGTCTTCAGTAGATTGTGCTGTGATTGTCAGTCCTGGCAGAGGAAGCTGTGAAAGTCGTTGCATGTCAGGCTGGCAGTTTTCGATTTGCTGTCTATTTTTAAAAAAACACAGATAACGGTCTTTGGCGAGCCAAAGTTCGGTGATTTCAATGCCTAAAATATCAGCTAGCTCAGGGTATTGGTTTGGTGAACTAAGTACAGAATCAAGGATTGGGAAATCAAGAGTTAACCCATGTTCACTACAGGTCACGATTAATTCGCCCGAAAGTGATTTGAAGACAATGGGTTGAGTGGATTGCTGCAAGACATTATTAAGCACATAAGCAGTCGCTAAAGTGGCATGGCCACATAAGGCAACTTCCATCTTTGGGGTAAACCAGCGGATATGTTGGCCCACTAAAAATGCGGTTTCCGATAAATTAATTTCCGCGGCTATAGCAATGAGCGTGTCATCTGGCAACCAATCATCCAATAACACAACAGCAGCAGGGTTACCGTGAAATAGGGTATCGGTAAAGGCATCAACATAATAGACAGGCAGAGAAAGAGGCATACTTAACATTCCGCTTATGAAAAATAAGGCAGAAAGTATAATCCGATTCAAAAAAAATAATAAGCAAAGTAATAGAAAGGAGAGGAGAAAACTGCCCAATAACATGGTGCTATTGAGCAGTTCAAATTAATGAAGATAATTACGCTTTAGCTTCGTTTTTATCCGCATTTTTAAGCATCTTTCTGACTGGAATAATCAGTGCAGCCAATACGACGGCACAGATAACCAATGCGATAGACACATGGGAGAACAATTCAGGCATTGAATCCAGTTGGTCTTTACGGATGTTTCCACCCATAATACCTGCCGCTAAGTTACCTAATGCACTCGCACAGAACCACAGACCCATAACCTGACCACGCATTTTTTGCGGTGCTAACAAGGTCATTGTTGCTAAACCAATTGGGCTTAAGCACAGTTCACCTAAGGTCAGTAATAAAATACTGCCCACTAACCAGAACGGTGAAACGCCGCTTTGTGTTGCTAATACTTGGTTTGCTGCAACCATCATGATAGCGAAACCGCCCGCGGCAAATAAAATACCGATAACAAATTTCGTCATGCTGCTTGGGTTCATATTGCGTTTAGCAAGGGATGGCCAGAACCAGCTGAATACCGGTGCTAACAGAATAATGAACAGAGCATTAATGGATTGGAACCAAATGGTTGGGATTTCAAAGCTTCCCATTTGGCGATCGGTATAGTCACGAGCGAAAATGTTAAATGAAGTCGGTTTTTGCTCGAAGGCTGACCAGAAGAACGCCGCTGCAACCAGTAAAATTAAACAGGCCAATAAGCGTGCGCGTTCACTGCTGTTTAAACCTGCAAAGAAGAACATAAACAGAAAGTAGATGCCCACACAGGTTGAAATTACATAGGCAGAGTTTCTCGCAATGATTGATGCGTTGAATGGGATTGTGCCGTTATCGATTAAAATAACCAATACTGCGAGCAATATCATTGCAAAAGTGACCCATTTGCCGACATTTTTGCGTTGAACTGTTGGGTGGTTCCAAGTGGAATCTAAGCCAACTTCTTTGTCATAACGGCGCATTTGCGGGATAGCATAGAAGCGGAAAATTAATAACGCCACTAACATTCCTAAGCCACCAAGGCCAAAACCTAAATGCCAACCGTATTTTTCATGCAGAGGGCCAATGATTAATGGGGCAATAAATGACCCCATATTGATACCCATGTAGAACAGAGAGAAGCCACCATCACGGCGCGTATCTTCTTTCTTATACAGAGTACCGACCATCACGGTGATACAGGTTTTAAATAACCCTGTTCCAAGTACGATCAGCAACAGACCGACAAAGAAGAAGGTATTCGTTAAAAATGCAGACATTGCGATGGATAAGTGACCAAATGCAATGATCAGAGAGCCGTACCAAACTGCTCTGCGTTGGCCTAACCAGTTATCGGCTAACCAGCCGCCTGGTAACGAGGTGATATAAACACCACCAGCAAAGATACCGACGATGGCAGAGGCTTGTTCAATTGGCAGCTCCATGCCGCCTTGTAAGAGTGCCGCACTCATAAACAGAATAAGCAGCGGGCGAACACCGTAGAAAGAGAACCTTTCCCACATTTCGGTGAGGAAAAGTGAACTCAGCGGGTATGGATGCCCGAAAAAAGTTTTTGTTTTAGTCGCAGAATTATTCATCTGTGAACTCCCATAAATCATCTCTTGAGAGGTTGTGCATGATATAAAACACCAAGCCGAGCGCCTGAGTGTCGATTATTATTTGATATGTTAACTTTCAGTTCGGAAACATATTTTTAACATACATTATTATAGAATCGCCTATAAACAGAATGAATTTATTGTAAAAGGCGTAGTTTTAAGGTGAAAAGTCGATATAACTCTCATTTCTCACGATAAGGTAGGGGAAGATACAGGATTTTTATTGACAATAAAAGAAAGAATTTTGAATCGATTAAGTTGTTATTAAACAGTTAGTTAATCATTTAAATTATTATTTTTTCGTTAAAAAAACAATAAAGCTTATAAAGCATCAGGTTTTTGGTTAAAAACTGTCTGGTGGATTATTGTTCAGTTGGTGAGGCGCGCAGGCCATCGGATTGGCGACGAATAATAAGCCAAGAATAGATAAGGTTAAAAAGCACTAAGGCCGCAGTGAAGAAAAAGACGGCTCTAAACCCATAAGTTGCCGCTACAAACGACCCCATCAGCGGCCCCGTTACATTACCCACATCACGCAGGGCTTGGTTGTAGCTGAAAATTCGACCTGTCACTTGGTGGGAAATATTATAAATAATCAGTGTCTGAACTGCTGGCAGCAGGGCGGCGTTGAGTGCCCCTAATAAAAAGCGTAGGAAGCCTAACTCCCAATAGCTACTCACGAGCCCCATCGGGAATAACACGAAAATTGAAGTGCCTAAAACGGCCAATAACACTTTTTCAGGGCCAATACGGTCGCTCAATTTACCCAGCATCGGTGCGCTAATTAACGCTGCAACACCGGGAATAGATGCAATGACCCCACTGACAAAGGCTAAGTTATCAAGAGAGTTTGATAGCTCCCGAACATACAGGGTGATTACTGGGTTAATAGAGCCCATTGCGGCTTGAATAATCATCGTGGTGAAAAACAGGCTGATCACCAAGTTTTTATTTCTTAAGGAGGCAAAAACTTGCTTACTGGTTAAGGCATCTTTGCGAGAAACAGGGGTAAAGCGCTCGCGAACATAAAAAAGGGTGACGAAAAAACAGATAAATAGCACAGTGGCCGTAATAAAAAAGACTGGGCGCAAGCCATATTGGTCAGCAAGGAACCCGCCAATTAACGGGCCAATCAGCGCGCCACTTACCGCCCCTGTGGCTAAAACGCCCATTGCCCAGCCGCTTTTTTTCACCGGGATTTGTGTGGCGATTAGCGCATTGGCATTGGGCACAAAGCCGCCAAGTAAGCCCAAGATGGCTCTTAACACCAATAACTGCCAAATATTTTGCGCAAAGCCAATTAATACCATCACAATCGCCATACCAAGCGCAGAGCGAAGTAGCATTAATTTACGGCCTTTGCGATCCGATAAGCGCCCCCAAAATGGCGCTGCAATGGCGGAAAACAAGAAGGTAATACTGAAAACGGCACCCGTCCATAAATTTAACGAGGCGTGGTCTTTGACGCCGAGTTCTTCAATATAGAGGGGGAGAAAAGGCATGATCAAGCTAAAGGCGGCGCCCGTTAAAAAGCAGCCGAACCAGACGACGTATAAGTTTCTTTTCCAGTAGGTGCCTTTTCCCGTCATATTTCCCTTCATATTCAACCCTACAGCTTTGTTGCCATCATTCAGCTACACAAGTCACGTACTTGTGTACGCTCCTTGGGATATCTTCATTTGGGCGCCTCGCTGTAGGGCTGACTATCTAGGGAAAACTTTCCACTTATTTAAGGAAAGCTTTCCACTCATTTAAGAAAAACTCTCCATCTGTTTAGGGAAAACTTTTTGTTAGGTAGGCCTACAGCTGTCTTGTCATAAATTAATGATGAATTTTATCGAGATCCCCATACAGCGACGCTTCGCCTTGTGGGCGCGTTTTAAAACGGCGATGTAGCCACATATATTGCTCGGGCGCGCGCAAAATTTCTTTTTCGATAACTTGGTTCATCATGGTTGCGGTTGCCACATTGTCTTCGACTGGGAAATTATCCACAGCAGGTTGAATGAGCAGTTCATACCCTTTGCCATTGGGCAAACGGCGAGGAACAAACGGAACAACAAGTGGATTCGCTAAGCGAAGCAATATTTGTGAACCATTCGTGGTTGCAGCTTTTTCAACAGCAAACAATGGCGCGAAGGTGCTATTGCGCGGGCCATAATCGTGATCAGGGGCATACCAGAGAATTTCCCCATCTTTCAGAACACGCACCATGCCTTTGACATCTTTGCGATCGAGCATGTACTTATTTGAACGTAAGCGTCCACGGGTTTGCAGCCAATCAATGAGAAGATTGTCATTGGCACGGTAAACACCAATGCCCGGGTTTAGCATGCCAAAGGCTCGACCACCAATTTCTAAGGTGAGAAAATGTACGCCAAGCACGATAATTCCACGGCCAGTCTCTTGGGCCGCTAACATATTTTCACGGCCTTCGACTTTAAGCCAACGCTTAACACGCCAATCAGGCCAAAACCATGCCATACCTGTTTCAAATAACCCCATACCGACAGATTCGAAATTTTTATCAATATAGCGTTGTCTTTCTTGCAAACTCATCTCAGGGAAACACAATTGCAGATTGCGATCGGCGATTTGTACGCGTTTTTTTAAGAAACGCTTGGAGAATAACCCGATGCGAGTTCCCATCCAATAAATAACGGGATAAGGTAATAGAACAAGAAGATAAAGTACGGCAATTCCCAACCATGTTAACCAGTAACGTGGATGAAGTAGGCGTTTTTGAAAAGCAGGAGCTGGTATCATTAATATCCGATTATTTTAGTTTGTAATGGTTAACTTTATTAATTAGGTTTAATTGAATCTAATTATATCAAATTATTCTTTTAATGAGTTCACTGACTGCATGGTACTCATCAATTCAGCAATGTTTCTTACTGCCATTTTTTCCATCACGCGGGAGCGATGCACCTCAACTGTGCGCACGGAAACACAGGTGGCTTCAGCAATTTCACGGTTAATTAAACCTTGAAGCACATAGCGACAGATTTCTTTTTCCCGAGGCGTTAGCATTTCATAACGTTGTTTAATCAAATAATTTTCGGTGGATTGCGTGGTTTGTTGCTGAGCTTGTTCAAGTGTTTTTGCCAGCTGCTGGCTATCAATCGGTTTTTGTAGAAAGTCGACTGCACCAAGTTTCACTTGCTCAACGGCCATCGGGATATCCCCATGCCCAGATAAAAAAATCACGGCTAATGTGCTGTGTTGATCGCGCAGAAACTGATGAACTTCTCGACCATCCAATTTTGGCATGCGCATATCAAGTAAAACCACCCCCTCTTGATGCAGGGCAGCATGTTGAATAAATTGTTCACTGTCATTCCAGACGGTGACGGTGTAGCCCAGCGTTTCAAGTAAAAACTGGCAAGCATCGGTCACATCGGTGTCATCATCCACTAGATGGATCACTGGCATAAATACATACCTCGTTGTGTAGAAGGTGACTCTATTCGATAGGCTTAAGTCAGCGTAATAAAGCCATTGTCACATATAATTAATCTGAATGTTATCAATTGCGTGGCAAACCGTGCTTAGTTATTCAAATTGTCGGGATAATGAAAAATGAGTGTCACTCTAAGGCCATTTAACCCATCGTCACTGAGATTGTTTTCAATGCGAATGTCCCCACCTTGGCTTTGGATCAGGCGTTGGCAAATCACTAAACCGAGCCCCAAGCCCTCTTTTTTGGTAGTAGCAAATGGGGTTATCCCTTGCTCTAACTGTTCAGATGGCATGCCACCAGCGTCATCCTGTAAGACTAATAAAAAACGGTTTTGAGCAAAATGGAAACCAAAACTTAGTGTGGTGGCACCTGCTTGCAGGCTGTTGCTAACCAAGTTGGATAATAATTGCTCTAATAAAGTCTCAGGCAGCATTAACGACACATCATGGGTGTCTGGTAAGAGTAGTTTAGCATTAGGGTAGTACTGATCAACGCGTAACAACTGCCAAATATGGTTAATGGCTTGCTTAACAGATTGTTGGCTTAGGTTCAGTGTTGGGTCTTGCCCCGGCTTACCTGCCCAGAGGCGTAAATTACGGATAATATCCGCACCACGTTGGGCTTGGTTATCAATTTTTGTTAACGCATTAATTAACGAGGTTTTTTCTGCGCCTTTATTTAGTAGCAAAATGCACCCTTCGGCATAGTGGCGAATAGCGGATAACGGTTGGTTGAGTTCATGAGCAAACCCTGATGCCATTTCCCCTAATATGTTGAGTCGCTGGGCTTTTTGCAGATTTGCCTCTTGCTGACGTAACCGGTTATGCGCTTCTTCTAACTGACGGCTGCGGCGGCGGACTAAAAAGGCAATCCACACGTGGTTCACCCCAAGCAATACAAAAAATAGGGCAACAAAGCCAAGGGTAATTTGATTTTGGATTGTCCAACTGACGATATCTTGCCAAATTTGCCGTTGCTGGGGGTGTTGGTTCACATCCCGCAAAAGCGTTTCCACTTGGGTCACAGAGGCGGGGGCTCCCCAGCGCATTGCGCTTTTATCTGTTGAGAGTAAGGTCTTAGTGACTTTATCGACAAGGTTATCCGGCACTTCGCTTAGGGCCGCAAATGACCAATTAGGATAAAGTTCGGTGCTGGTCAGGCAAGATAGCGAACTGGGATGTTGAATGAGCGGCCGAAATTGAGTTTTATCAATAAGCCCCTCACTGTGCATATTCTCCAGCAAACAAACCGGAACAATGACTGCTGATAACGAGTTATCGCGCAGTGCATATAATAAGGCATCTGCGGGGAAGCCCAAAAATTGCATCTGAAAATCTTTTTCGGCGTCATAGCCTAAATCCCGCAGCACTTTATAGCCTAAGAGATACCCACCAAAAGCATCAGGGGAAATCGCTCCCACTTTTTTGCCAATCAAATTTTGAGGTTCCGTAATATCACTGTTATTGCGCACCAAGATCAGGCTGCCAATCACGTTGCGTGTGGTGCTATTGGGTTCGACATCGGAACGCAAGGAAAGTAGCCAACGCAGGTGATAACGGCTATCGAGTTGAATAAATTGCGCGGGGTTAGTCAGCAAAAAATCAATCTTTTGGTCGGAAATGGCTTCTCGCATTTCATCGAGATTTAAAGGTTGGAGAGTGAAATGTTCCCCTGGAATTGAATCATTTAACGTATCGACTAAAGGTTGCCAGTGAGATTGGGTGGTACTGGGGCCGCGCAAAGCCAAAACGCCGATTGTCCATTGCGCGGAAATCCCCGGAAATGACCATATCAGAAGCATGGTTAATAGTATGTGATACAACGGTATAGGCGTTTTTTTTAACATATTTGGGTTATTCGTTGCGTTAGATCAATTTAGCTTCGGGTATGTGGTAAACCACAATAGGGCGCTGGCTCCTCTCTTCCTACAATGGCACGACAAGCTTTACCAAGATAACACACCAGTTTTAAAGAGAAATAAGAATTTCTGCGGTTATCTTAACCGGACTGAACCGATTGTCAATAACGCTTGTAAAACAAATAACATATTGATTAATAACTTTTATTTTCGCATTAGCAATGTCAATACTGGAGCCAATTATGGATCTGAGTAAACGAAAATTTCTACAACAAATTGGGGCAGTGACGGCGGGTGCGTCGTTAATTCCAATCTCGGAAGCTGGCCTAAACCTATCTCCAACACGTCATGAAGGCAACCCAGAGAAACGTTATGGGATGTTAATCGACTTACGCCGTTGTATTGGTTGCCAATCTTGCACTGTGAGCTGCTCGGTTGAGAACCAAACACCACAAGGCCAGTTTAGAACGACTGTTAACCAATACCAAGTCGCAGTGAAAGGCGAAGAGGGCTTTACTAACGTATTGCTACCGCGCTTATGTAACCATTGTGATTCGCCACCATGCGTGCCTGTCTGCCCTGTTCAAGCCACTTTCCAACGTGAAGATGGCATTGTCGTGGTCGATAACGAACGTTGTGTTGGTTGCGCTTATTGTGTGCAAGCTTGCCCGTACGATGCTCGTTTTATTAACCACTCCACACAAACTGCGGATAAATGCACCTTTTGTGCACATCGCTTAGAAGTCGGTTTATTACCTGCATGCGTCGAATCTTGTGTGGGTGGTGCGCGTATTATTGGTGACTTAAAAGACCCGAACAGTACCATCCGTAAAATGCTGACTGAACATGAAGCTGAGATCAAAGTACTCAAACCAGAGAGTGGCACATTACCACAAGTTTTCTATATTGGTTTGGATGATGCATTTGTGCAGCCGCTACAAGGTAAAGGGCAACCCGCATTATGGCAGGAGGTGTTCTGATGGACGGTCAAGTGACATATATTTCTGAAATTATGGCTCAGCCACAAGAATTTTTCTGGCTACCGTGGGCAGTACAATACTTTTTCTTTATCGGAATTGCCTCTTGCGCTGTGCTGTATGCGTGTTACCTGCATTGGCAAAATAAAAGCGAAAATGGTCGCTTAGAAATGATTGCGGTGTTTATTGCGATCACCATGGGGATCACCGCGCCGCTCGCGTTAACCGCAGATTTACACCAAACTGCACGGGTTTGGCATTTCTACGCACACCCAACACTGTGGTCTTGGATGTGGTGGGGCTCCGTTTTATTACCATTATTCACCACGTTTATTGGTTTATATTTTGTTGCCCTGATTGTGAAAATGATCTGGAAAAAAGAGTTTAAAGCAACACGTTGGGTGGCATTGCTAGCGGCGTTATCTGCAATGGGTTTATTGCTGTACACCGGCCGTGAAGCATCAGTCTTAAACGCACGTCCAATTTGGTATAGCTGGTGGATGCCAGTATTAATGTTCCTAAGTGCGTTGCAAGTTCTGCCTGCATTGATTGGTTTAGGTGCGCGTAAAGAGCCCCAATACCAAAACCGTTTAGCCCGTTTTCAAGTCATTACATTGCTGTTATTTGCGGTGTGTTTCGCACTGTGGTTATCAGGTGATACCACTTCGGGTATCGCGGTGCGCCAACAATTAGATACGGCAAGTGCAGGCTGGTGGATGCTGATGGGCGTTTGTGCGCTGTGGTTAATTACATTTTCGATGTCAGTGAGTAACGTAAAAGCTATCCGTTCAGTGCCTTACATTACTGTTTTAGCCTTAGTTTCGATGGCTTTTGCTTGGACATTACGTTGGATTTTCCTGATGGAAGTTCAAGCGGTTCCAAAATATAACATTATCGCGAATCCCTACCACTTCCCTCTGGGTACTGACGGCCTGATGGCTATTGTAGGCACATTTGGTCTGTGGATTGCGTTAACAATTATTGTTCGTGAAGGTGTTCGCTGGTTTGCGAGGAGAGTGCAACATGGCTAAATTCTCAAGACGTCAATGGCTTAAAGGTGGTTTAGTTGTCGGTGGAATTGCGTTATTTGGTGCAAGTTACCGTGATGTGGCTAAACGTGCAGTCGATGGTCTGGTTAATGGCACCTCCGGTAAAGTCACGTTAGACCGCCTTAATGGCAACTCACTGCGCCCAGAAGGCCAAGCGCTGAAAGGCTGGCAGGAAAACCCAGAGCAAGTTGTTGCAATGACCCAATGTTTTGGCTGCTGGACTCAGTGTGGCATCCGTGCCCGTGTCGATACAGCGAAAAATGAAGTGCTGCGTATCGCGGGTAACCCGTACCACCCGTTATCTCACGAAGAGCATTTCCCTTATGGTATGCCATTAAAAACGGCGTTCAACAAAATGAGTGGCGAGTCAGGTTTAGAGCATCGCTCAACGGCTTGTGCTCGTGGTGCGACGTTAATGGAAGGCTTAACCAGCCCACTGCGTATTTTAGAGCCGATGAAACGTGTCGGTAAACGCGGCGAAGGTAAATGGGAACGCATTAGCTTTGAACAACTGATTAAAGAAGTGGTTGAAGGCGGCGATTTATTCGGTGAAGGCCATGTGGATGGGTTAAGAGCCATTCGTGACCTCGAAACGCCATTAGACCCATCACAACCGAAATTAGGCCCGAAAGCGAACCAACTGTTAGTGACTAACGCAGGGGATGATGGCCGTGATGGCTTTATTCGTCGCTTTGCGCAAAACGGCTTTGGTAGCAAAAACTTCGGGGCGCACGGCTCTTACTGTGGTCTCGCTTACCGCGCAGGTTCAGGGGCATTGATGGATGACTTGGACAAAAACGCCCACGTCAAACCCGATTGGGATAACGTGCGTTTTGCCTTATTCCTAGGAACCTCTCCGGCACAATCGGGGAACCCGTTCAAACGCCAAGGCCGCCAGTTAGCGACAGCGCGTTTACGTGATTCCTTTAACTATGTGGTTGTTTCACCTGCATTGCCATTGACGACAACATTAGCCAATGACCACGGTCACTGGGTGCCTGTACAACCGGGTACTGATGCGGCGTTAGTGATGGGGATGATCCGCTGGATCATTGAAAACGAGCGCTATAATGCAAAATACCTCAGTGTGCCAAGTGAAAAATCAATGGAAGGCATGGGAGAGAAAAGCTGGACTAACTCAACCCATTTGGTCATTACCGATGATTCGCATCCATTAGCAGGCAAATTATTAATCTCCTCTTATCTCACTGGGGAAGAGGATGATGAAAAAGCGTACTTAGTTCAAGATGCCGCTGGCGAATTGAAACTGGCAGATGATGTCCCTGCAGCGGAGCTGTTTGTTACCCGCCAAGTCACATTACACGATGGCAGTGAAGTCACGGTGAAATCGAGCTTCCAATGCCTAAAAGAAGCAGCAAATCGCATGACGCTTGAAGAATATAGCGAACGCTGCCATGTACCAGTGAAAACTATTGCATCACTGGGCAAAGCCTTAACATCTTATGATAGAAAAGCGGCGGTCATTTCCCATGGCGGTATGATGGGGGGCAACGGCTTCTACACAGCATGGTCAGTCATAATGCTTAACGCATTGATTGGTAATTTAAACCTGAAAGGCGGTGTGTCTGTTGGTGGCGGTAAATTTAACGGGGAGAACGACGGCCCACGTTACAACATGGCGAGCTACAAAGGCAAAGTGAAGCCAAAAGGTGTTGTGTTATCACGCAGTAATGAAGTCTATGAAAAATCAGATGAATTTAAAGCAAGATTAGCCGCAGGCGAAAAACCGTATCCAGCAAAAGCACCTTGGTATCCGTTTGCCAAAGGGCAATTAACCGAGCAATTGGCGTCCGCATTGATGGGTTATCCATATGCCCTTAAAGCGTGGATCACCAATATGACGAACCCAGTATATGGCATTGCGGGTATTCGCCAAGTGATGGAAGAAAAACTGAAAGACCCAAAACATCTTCCATTAATTATTGGTATCGATGCCTTTATGAATGAAACCACTGCGCTGGCGGACTACATTGTGCCAGATACCCATAACTTTGAGAGTTGGGGTTTCAGTGCGCCGTGGTCGGGTGTTCAAGTCAAAGCCAGTACGGCGCGTTGGCCAATTGTTGAGTCCCGTACAGCGAAAACCGCAGATGGCCAGCCAGTTTCGATGGAAAGCTTCTGTATTGCAGTGGCAAAAGAACTGAAATTACCGGGCTTTGGTGACAACGTGATTGAGGATATGGATGGCAATATGCATTCACTCAATACTGCGGAAGACTATTACCTGCGTGTCGCTGCCAATATGGCGTGGTTAGGGGAAAAACCGGTACCGGAAGCGGCAACGGAAGACATCCAAATCAGTGGTGTTGAACGTATTTTACCTGCGATCACTCGCACGCTAAAACCAGAAGAAGTGCGCCGTGTGGCCTACATCTTCACACGCGGTGGCCGTTTTGCACCGTATGAAAAAGCGTGGGATGGCGATGCGACAGGACCACAGTGGAAAAAAGGGTTACAAATTTGGAACCCAACCGTCGCGATTAACCGCCATGCGATTACGGGGGAGCGTTACAGTGGCTGTCCAACCTACTACCCACCACGTATGGCGAACGGCGATGATGTCAATAAAGTGTTCCCTGAAAAAGAGTGGCCGCTGAAACTGATGTCATTTAAATCCCATGTGATGAGCAGTTCAACCACTGTGATTGAACGCTTACGCCATGTTAAACCGACCAACCTTGTGGCTATTCACCCTGATGATGCTGCGAAAATGGGGGTAAAACACGGTGATTGGATCCGCATCACCACACCGGGTGGAAATGCAGAAGCTCAAGTAAGTGTATTAGATGGCGTGATGCCAGGGGTACTCGCGATTGAGCATGGTTATGGTCACACTGAAATGGGCGCGAAACAGCACTATTTAGACGGCCAACCTATGCCAATGAACGCAGCAAATGGTTCAGGCATTAACTTAAACGACCTCGGGTTTGCTGACCCAACACGTGAAGTAGCGAATACTTGGCTTGACTGGGTATCGGGTGCTTCTGTTCGCCAAGGTTTACCGGCGAAAATAGAGTTAATCAGCTAGCTAGGTTTTAACGTAGTAGTAAAAAGTTGCTACCTTGCAGGGTTCTGCATAGCGTTGCAGGTCGGCAACTTTGTTTTAAGCAGTTGACATTGTGCATCAACAGTGTGCTTATCGCACTGTGACTTCGGCAAGTGCCAGGGAGGGGGAGCCCTCCCTTTTTTAATGCAGTAATGGTGAAGTTGCTTGTTCTATCGTACCGCTTTGGTACAACAAAGCACCCATCAGCACAAACAGCACTCCAGCAATAATCTTAAGCGAAATTCCCCAATACGGTGACAGTTGAGCGCCTTTTAGACGTGAAACACGCAGTGCACTATCACGCATAAGATGAACGAACACAGCAATTAAGCAGATTGTGAGTGCTGTGCCGATTGCCATCATCAACGCCGCAATAATTCCCCAAACGTACGCATCAATCACATAGGAAAATAACAGCACCAAAATTGCGCCTGAGCATGGGCGGATCCCCATCGAAAGAATAATCAGTAATTTACTTTTGAACCCTGCTTGTAGCTGGTCAGATTGAATAACATGCTGATGCCCACAACCACAGCTAGCGGACTCCGTTTGCGCCGTGTTATAAATAATTTTTGCTTTTGATTGATTGAGTGGCTGAATACTTCGTAACGTTAAAGCGGCTGGCTTTTTGGGTTTGCTGATTTGCCAAAGACGACGTATCGCACTTACACAAAGAAATGCGCCCAGCAGGATCACAAAAACGTAGCTGATTTGCTCTGCATAAGCACTGGCTTGGTTTAGGTGTTTGGTGGAGAGCTGGAATAAAATTAGCACAAAAGAAACCAGCAAAATTGCCACTAAGCCTTGTAATAAGGATGCCAGTAAGCTGATGAACACACTTTGTTTTAAGTGAGTGGCCTGTGTGGCGATATACGTTGTGATGATTAATTTACCGTGTCCTGGGCCAAGGGCGTGTAAAAAACCATAGGCGAAACTGGCAACGACCAATAATCCGCCGGCATAAAATGGCCGGGTTGCCGTTTCTTGGAGCAGGTAAGATAGCCCTTGGTTTAACTGTTTTTGCCAAACAATACTCAGCTGCAGCCATGCGCTCCAGTGGGTGTAAACTAGCCAAGTAGAATAAGCAATCAGCGCGAATAAAACGATTGCAGCGAACCACTTTTGATTACGTAACGAAATTAAGGGCATTGAATATCCACCCGCTGTGCAAATTGCTTACCGAGTGCTAAATCATCATCTGGTGTATCACTTTTGTCCAATGAAAACGCATAGGCACGCATGGAGTCTGTAATATTGGCTTCTTCTAACGTCAATTTACAGGTTGCGGCAAGCTCTAAAGGTAGCGTAATTTGCTGCGAGTTTTGGTAGGTCATACTGACATAAAATGAAGGGTCGTAAGTCTGAAGAGTCACATGAGAATCTTTGATTGGCAGCGGTTGCATTAATGATGCGGTGAAATTAAATACCAAAGAAAACCCATCTTTTTCAAGTCGGTAACTCTCAGGTACACGCTTAAAACTGATTTTTTTTCCTTGATAATAGAAATCAGTGAAATAATCCTGCATTAATACATTTGCCATCACAATGGCTTCTTGTTGTTTCCAGCGTGGATCATCTGTTTTTACCCCTTTGAGTTCATACAAAATATCCGCTGAGGTCATCGGGTCCATTTTCCAAACATAGTGGATCCCTGAGTAGTTATCTTGTTTAGTTTCAAGCGTCATTTTCATTTCAATAAAACTGTGGGGGTGGGCTGCGACCTCTGGGGCAATAATCGCTAAAATAATAAAAGAGATAGGAAGTAATCGCATCGTTTTATACTGTTTAAAGGGTTTGAATTCCCAATGTTATAACATAACGAACTTGGATCGTGAATAATGAAATATGACTAAAATGCGTCACTAAAATAAGAATATGGCAGTTTAAACGATTTAATCATATCTCAATAACAAAACCACTTAAAATAAAGGGTTTTTTATTAACACAATAACAGCGATAATATAAGCGAATAACCTAGTGGTTGTGTTGTTGGATGTCATTAGGTTAACTGCTTAAATATTATCTAGTTACATAGGAATTGAGAACACCATGCCAGTGTTACATAACCAAGTTTCAAATAAAATACTCAAAGAACGCATGTTGGCTGAAACGGAGCCACGTACCACCATTTCTTTCTATAAGTATTTTAATATTCAAGACCCTGCTGCATTTCGTAATGAATGGTATCAACAATTCAAAGCGTTAAGCGTATTTGGCCGTGTATATATTGCCAAAGAGGGCATTAATGCGCAGATTAGCGTGCCAGCATCTAATGTTGATGCATTACGTGAACTGATTTATCGCACAGATCCTGCATTAAATGATTTGCGCTTAAACATTGCTATTGATGATGATGGAAAATCGTTCTGGGTTCTGCGTATGAAAGTGCGCGATCGTGTGGTTGCTGATGGCATCGATGATGAGACATTTAACCCAGCGAATACAGGGCAATATCTCAAAGCGCATGAAGTTAACGCAATGATTGATGACCCGAATACTGTGTTTGTTGATATGCGCAACCACTATGAATACGAAGTTGGTCACTTTGAAAATGCAGTAGAAGTTCCATCGGACACGTTTAGAGAACAGCTCCCGATGGCAGTAGAAATGCTGCAAGAGCAAAAAGATAAGAATGTCGTGATGTATTGCACTGGTGGGATTCGCTGTGAAAAAGCGAGTGCTTACATGCTGCATAACGGCTTTAAAAACGTTTACCATGTGGAAGGCGGTATTATCGAATATGCGCGTAAAGCAAAAGAACAAGGTTTACCTTTACGTTTTAAAGGAAAAAACTTTGTTTTTGATAACCGTATGGGCGAGCGCATTACTGATGATATGTTGGCGCACTGCCACCAATGTGGGGCACCTTGTGATTCGCATACCAACTGCCGTAATGATGGCTGCCACCTTTTGTTCATTCAATGCCCAGCCTGCGCTGAAAAATATGAAGGTTGTTGTAGCGCTGCGTGCAATGAAGAAATGAAACTGCCAGAGCAAGAGCAACGCGCACGTCGTGCTGGCCGTGAAGTAAGCAATAAAATTTTTAATAAATCTCGCCACCGGTTATCTGATGGCTTATTAAATAGTGATAATTAATCTAAGCTCACGCTAAAATAATAAAAGCCCTTTCTAGGGCTTTTATTTAATATAAATATTTAAACACATTGTAAATAAAAAACAGTTCAATTCTATTTTTAACGAAAACCTTACTTGCAATATGGCGTTTTTGTGAATAAACTGTACTATTGCTTATCCCCAATTTTTTGGAAATAATATGGTTGGGTATTTCATTCATTCAGTTATTAATTATTTTTTGCTCTTTCACTGTAAATATAGATGTCTCTGTATTATTGGTTAATTTGGTTATTTTTTCTATTTGATCATAGTCATTAATAACTTTGTCCAATGTTTTAATAATAATATTTTTGGATAAAATAAAGAAGTTATCTTTCAATAACAATGGGTTGTCGGTTAATGGGTAAGGGGCGTTGATATAAATATAAAAACGAATATTGCCTGATAGATTTAATAACCCTCGTAAGGTTGGGCAATAGTTAGAATAATGGCAATAATAGGTTAAATTAACAAGAACAATACTTGGTGAGTTTTTATTTATAGATTTAATAGCTTCACTTAAACACCCAGTACTAATAAAATTTAAATCTTTATTTTTTGATAAATATTCGGTGATGCCAAGCCTTGTATAATAACACTCGTCAATAACTAATATCTTCATTGGGAACGTCCTTGTTCGAAAGAGTATTACAATAAAGGGGAATAGCTAGGAAAGTCAACTGAGGAATAATAAAAATAAAGAATGAAATCGTTAATTAAAATTAAACTTGACCAAAACAATAAAAATAAAAAAGTAGTTATATATAATATAACTACTTTGGTGGTGAACAATAAATTTAAGGAATGGATATTGAAAACTCAAATATCCATTTAATCGTTTAGTGTGTTTTAAAATTAAATTCGATGTATTCCCCTGACTCTATTTTATCCACGCCAGCTTGAAGAATATCAATCAATTGTTTTGCGACATCCGTGGTAAGCCACATGGTTTTATCCACGACAGCATCGCTTGAGTTATTATCTTGTTCGGGGAGGTAGTGCAAACGCAACATCATGGCATCATAGGCATCTACGGTGCTGATGTCCCAGCCAACTACTGGGTGAGTTTGAATGACATCATCTTTTCTATTCATAAAACCTCCTAATCAAACAGCGTGATAAATAATAAATATCTATAACTGACTAAGAGCAAATTTCTTGGAATGAATCCACTTTCAGTATAAGGAGATTTCGTTAATAAGGAAGTAAATAAAATATTTTTTTTGCATAAATGACAGGATATGCACAAATGAAGTGAATATAGCTGGTGAGATTACAGAGGGAAGCGAAAAAAACTTCCCTCATAACAATTAAAATAGGTTGTTTTGCACCTATTTTTTGATAGCAACTGACCAGCGAGAATCTTCACCGGCTAAGAACGGAATTAATTTATCATTGCAGCAATCAATGGATTCGCAAGTGATATTTTGTTCTTTGGTTAGGGTGATATAGCCTTCATTGACAGGTAAATTATAGAATTTAGGACCATTCAATGAGCAAAAGGCTTCAAAGTGCGCTAATGCATCTAATTCCTCAAACACGGTTGCATAAGCAGCCAGCGCTGTTGGCGCATTAAACACCCCAGCACATCCGCAAGAAGATTCTTTGCGTGACTGCACATGAGGTGCGGTATCTGTCCCTAAGAAGAAACGCTCACAACCCGATGCAACCGCAGAGCGAAGTGCTTCTTGGTGAATATTGCGTTTTAAAATAGGCAAGCAGAAGAGGTGGGGTCTTACTCCACCCACTAACATATGGTTACGGTTAAACATCAGGTGCTGGGGTGTTAGCGTCGCAGCGGTAAATTCGTTGGCATCCAGAACATATTGTGCGGCTTCTTTTGTTGTGATGTGTTCGAATACCACTTTTAAGTTTGGAAATTGGGCGCGTAATGGTTGCATGACTTGTTCGATAAACAGTGCTTCACGGTCAAAAATATCAATATGGCTAGCAGTGACTTCACCATGAATTAACAACGGCATACCTGCTTTTTCCATTGCGGCCAACACAGGGTATATTTTCTTAATATCAGAAACCCCATGGCTCGAATTGGTTGTTGCATTGGCTGGGTATAATTTACACGCGGTAAAAACGCCTTCTTTAAAGCCACGGATAAGTTCAACGGGGTCTGTTCCATCTGTCAGGTAGCAGGTCATGAGTGGGGTAAATTGGTGACCTTGCGGAACTGCTTGGATAATGCGCTCACGATAGGCTTTAGCAGCTTCAACGGTGGTGACGGGCGGAACTAAATTTGGCATCACAATTGCGCGGCCAAAAAACTCACTGGTGTAGGGAACGACCGTTTTTAACATATCATCATCGCGAAAATGAACATGCCAATCATCAGGGCGGCGGATCGTTAGGGTAGTTACAGTAGTCATTAAACCGGCTCCATAAGGGAAGGTGAGTGATGAGCGAACGCTCAGGCCGGGAAAGAATGATAAAGCGAAAGGGAAAAAATAGCTATGGGAATCGATGATTAAATGCTTTTTGAGAAAAAAGATAAATAATAGAAAGCAAAAAGCCTGCTTAAATTTCTTTAAGCAGGCTTCTCTAAATATTGGCTCCTCCAGCTGGACTTGAACCAGCGACATACGGATTAACAGTCCGCCGTTCTACCGACTGAACTATGGAGGAACTCCTTGGTACGCAGAGGATATTAGCTTCCTCTAAAGGGATTGTCAAAGGAGAATATCGAAAAAATGTTTGTTTGCCTGTTATCTGTGCGAACTGAGGGAAGTTTGCTCGAAAATGAGGGGTGGTAATCTTTTGAAGGAGAACAGAAGAGAAAAAATTTAACAGTAATGGTGATTTTTTGTGTCTTTAACGTATTGATGACAGTGGTTAACAAAGGTAACCACTGTCATCATTGCGAATATGATACGCTAACGCGGGATCACTAAAACGGGCTGAGAAATATCATCCAGTAAACTCCGGGTGACTGACGTATTTAGCCAGCGACTAAATGAAGAAAGATGACGGTGGGAAATAATCAGTAAGTCACAGTCATGTTTTTCCATCTGCCTGGGGATTGTTTCGATAGGGGTCCCTGCGACAAGCAGGCCTTGTGTTTTAAACCCCATATTTGTCAATGCACTGGTAACATCCTTTAGCTGCTTCTGTGCTAAGGCTTCTTCCCGCTGAGCGGCTGGGTACTCATCGCGTTCATCACTATTTTCACTTAGCGGAGTTCGACTGAGCGCAAAGGTATTATCAACAACAGTTAAGACAATCACATTGTGAATACAGCCTGTCATGCATTGCATAAAATTGAGAGCATTACTGCTATTTTCGAAGCTATCGACCGCCAACAATATATTTTTAATCATTTTTATCTCCTAATTAGCGGATTAAACCGCACTTTTAAAATTGGATTCCCCTTTTTTCCAATAGCCTTTCGCGAAAAGGGCGGTTTTGGGGATCCCTCTTTCATTGATAAAATGATTTTTCAAATAAACCGCAATTTGTTGCTCGCAGGCTAACCAAACTTGGCCTATCTCTGCAGGTAAAGCGCATTGAGTTATTGCTCGAACAAGGGAGCTATTCATCACACTATCGTAATGGCGGTCACGAATTTGCCAGCTATTGACGATTAAATCAGGGTAATTAAGTGTTTGAATTTCTTTTTCGCTACTCACTTCGGCAAACCAGAAAACAGGCATCGGTTCAGTCAATGAATCAAGAATACGACGCATCGCGGGGAGAGCGGTTTCATCCCCTAATAAAAGCAACCAACCTGCTTCGGGTAAAGGTTTAAATCCCCCAGAGCAAGGCCCTGCAAATCCGAGTTTATCACCAACTAATGCATTTTCTACCCAACGAGAGGCAGGGCCATCACCGTGTAAAACCATATCTATATCTATGGTTCTATTAATTTTATTGATTCCACTTATAGTGTAGGCTCGACCTGCCAAGCTTTCTTTCCAAGGAAAAAATACCTTGACCCAACTTGCTGGTTCGTAAGCTCTTAAATCATCTAAAAATTTATCAACATCATTGCCACTTAAGGTAACGCGCCGCATTTTTTCTGTTAATGATTGCACCGCGCTGACGGTGGCTTCTCGTTTACGCCTAGTATCTTTTTCTAATATGTCACCAACAATTTTATTCATTGTCTTGTTCATTAGCGGCTCCCATCCAGTGTATTGATACTCACATCAGCGGACATACCAACACGTAGCGCATTCATTGTTGCAGCACTCTCTTTATTGATATCAAAGATTATTTTCACAGGAATACGTTGTACAATTTTTGTGAAGTTACCTGTTGCATTTTCAGGCGCGACAGGGGAAAAACTCGCGCCTGATGCTGGTGCGATACTGTCAACATAGCCTTTAAGGGTTTGACCTGGAAATGTATCAATACTGATATCGACAGGTTGTCCATGGGTAATGTTCTGCAACTGGGTTTCTTGGTAGTTGGCAATAATATAAAGCTTGTCTTGGGGGACAATCGCCATTAGTGCGTCACCTGGCTTAACAAATTCACCCACCCGCAGGCTTTTTTTACCCACGACCCCACCAATCGGCGCGGTAATGCGGGTATAAGACAGGTTCAGTTTTGCCATCTCTTTTTTTGCTTGTGCCAATGTTAGTTCAGCATTGCTATCAGCTTGTTTAGCCTGTAAAACTTGCAACATATTGTTAGCCGCTTTTAACGATGCTTCCGCTTGTGCAACACTGGCCGCCATCGTTTGTACGCGAGTCGTTGCCTGTTGCGCTGCTTGCTGTGAGCCCGCACCTGTTGTCGCCATTTTGTGATAACGCGTTTTTTCTTGGTAAGCAAATTGCAGTTCAGCTTGTGCTGATTGTAATTGTGCTTTGGCCGCAGAAATTAATGCATGTTGGCGTGCTAAATTGGCTTTTGCATCATCTTGGCGCGCTCGCGCTGAGTTTTCTTGTGCAGTCGCTTGAGCTAGCGCGACAGTAAATTCCCGAGGATCGATTTCCGCTAATAATTCGCCTTCTTTCACCCATTGATTGTCTTGAACAAGTACTTGGGTAACGACACCTGAAATTTGAGGTGAAATTCGTGAAATATCGGCACGAATATAAGCATCATTGGTATTTTGCATCGTTTTTTTAATAGCGAATTTATTAATTAATAACCCGCCAACAACGACTAAAATGCCTGCAATAGCCAGTGCAACACCTTTATTAATTTTAATTTTACTCATAGTTAATTCCTGATAATCAATAACTAAGCCGCGGCCACAGACCGTGGCGGATAAATACGGGTTGGCATCACAACAATTAGCCCTGTTAACAGCAGTGCTAAACCTGAAACCAACATATAAAGGTCAGAGCTCGCCAGAACATAACCTTGGCTGGAGGCAAGTTGGGTTAGCTCACCAATAGATTCTGAGGTTGTGCGATAGGCTGTGCCGTAACTGTCGGCAATCACACCGGAGTGAAAATCACCACGCTGGCGGTTTAATAGAGCAATCACTCCACCCGCAGCCGTTGCTGCGAAGCCTTTGACTGCGTTAAACCATGCTGCGGCAAAAGGGCCATCGGTCGGTAAAAGCCCCCCAGTTGCCATCATCAACAACGGAATAACGGCCATTGGTTGCGCTATGGCTTGCAGTAGAGAAATGGTTTTAAAATTATTGCCATGCCAATCAGGGGTAAGCTGCGATGCAAGTACGCAGGCGGTTGCCATCAACAACAAGCTGATGGCTAGTACCCAGCGGCAGTCCACTTTCGGGGTATTACAAATAATTGCAACGATAGGCAACGTAATCAGTTGGGGGAGTGATACCCACAGCATCATGTCCGAGGTCTGTTCGAGTCGATACCCTTGGATGACGGATAAATAACCTGAAGTAATATTGACTAGTGAAACCATAATCAATAGAACTCCACCCAAGGTTATTAATGAAAACGAAAGGTTTCGTTTGCCAAGCAGCTGTAAATTAAAAAACGGCAATGGGTGATACCATTCGTTGATTAAGAACAGAGCAAGTAACCCTAACCCACCAATTAATAAGACATAAATGAGTGAAGAGTTTAGCCAATCGAGACGTTCACCTTGGGATATTCCCACGGTAAGCATCGCTAAGGCACTTCCCCCAAGAGTTAAACCACGCCAATTAAATTGTTTCAGGCGCTCTAATCGAAGGGGATCTTGGGGTAAACCGTAGCCAATACAGATGGTTGCGATAGCCATTAACGGCAAATTCCAATAAAAATACCCGCTCCATCCCCAGTGAAATGCAAAGGCCGCCGCGGTGGCACCAAACGTGGCGCTCCATGCGGAAACCCACCCATAAGCACCTAACCCTAAAACCTTAATTAGTGGCGGCATAAAGCGCAGTACTACGGTCATCAACATGGGAGGTAAAGCACCACCAGCGAAGCCTTGCAAACTACGGATTGCCAATAACCCTGTATAGTGATCCCCTAACCAAGGTGTGATTAACCCACCCAAGAGGTAAATTGAGCACATCACTAAGGCAACACGGCGTAATGAAAATGTCGGCCAAAAACACGGTGTAAAACCCGAGCCAATAACAAAACCTGTGACATAACAGGTGATTAACCAACTTCCTGTATCAATATTTAACGCCATTGCGCCTTGAATATCGCCAAGGGCGAACTTGCTAGCGTTTTCTCCTACGCCACTCGCCATGACCGCTAAAAAAACGCCAAATAGCCCCATCCATGTGCGACCATTGATTTCACCGGCACTGGCTATCCATTTGTTTTTATGAGGTTGCGTAATAGACGCATCAACCATTTCAAACTCCTGCTATTTCAATCACTGTTCTATCAATTTGTGCAGTAGTATCTAAATTTTGATTGATTGTTTAAAATGAAATGATGTAATTAAGTTATTGCAAAAAATGCAATCCATGGGCGAGGGAAGATATGCCACAGAAAATTGATTTTAATTTAATTTATGCGCTGAATTTATTACTGGAAGAGGGCAGTGTGAGTGGTGCTGCGGAAAAAATGAATTTAAGTGCGCCTGCAATGAGCCGCATTTTAGGCCGTATACGTGAGCAATTTAAAGACCCTATTTTAGTGCGAGCAGGGCGAAAACTGGTTCCTACACCGAGGGCGTTAGAGCTTAAACAACAATTGGCTGAGATTATTGCTCAGGCTCAAGCATTAATTGAGCCTGATGAGTTATTTCATCCCGAAACCCTTGAAAGAACATTTGTCATTCGGGCGAATGATATTTTTATTGGGGCATTAGGTGGTGGCTTATTAGAAACCTTACGTAAGATGGCACCGCGCAGTAGTTTAACGTTTATTGCAGAGAGTGATTCTGAGGACGACTTTTTACGCAGTGGTAAAGTGGATTTGGTTATTGGTTCATCACGGGATTGGCATCCTGAAATTAAAGCCCAAAGTTTATTCACAAGCACATTCCAAGCGCTAGTTCGTCATGGGCACCCAATTTTGGGTAATGTGACACCAGAAACGTTAACGCATTATCCACACATTAGTGTATCGCGAAGAGGGCGTACTTTAGGGCCGATTGATGATGCGCTGCGTGATTTAAAGCTGGAACGTAAGGTTGCGCTGACTTTGCCGAGCTTTCACTCTGCGATGATGCTAACGATGAAGTCTGATTATATCCTACCGTTGCCTCGCCATGTATTGCAGGGCGTGAAAAGCATTAATTTACCGCTGGTTGAAATTGAATTACCCATTGAGTTGGAGTCCATCTTTATTGTGCAAGCATGGCATCCCCGTTTGGATAGAGACCCTGCACACCAATGGTTACGTCAAACGATTAAGCAATTTTTTCTTGAGAAAGAATAACGAGTAACAAACGTCAGATAGCAAAAAGCCCGCATTAAGCGGGCTTTTTAAATTTGGCTCCTCCAGCTGGACTTGAACCAGCGACATACGGA
>NZ_JBSICD010000103.1:0-262 GCF_058246155.1 Providencia sp. UF-183
TCATGGGTGCCGGCCTTGTTCGGCGAACCGAAGCCGATAACGGTCTTGCACATCAGCAGCGACGGCTTGTCGGTCACCTTGCGGGCTTCTTCAATCGCGGCCTTGATGGCGTCCGGGTTGTGGCCGTCGACGTTGCGCACCACGTGCCAGCCGTAGGCTTCGAAACGCAGGGCGGTGTCGTCGGTGAACCAGCCGTCGACGTGGCCGTCGATGGAGATGCCGTTGTCATCGTAGAAGGCGGTCAGCTTGCCGAGCTTGAGGG
>NZ_JBSICD010000104.1:0-259 GCF_058246155.1 Providencia sp. UF-183
ATGTTACTGAACCCTAAAATATTTGACTAGCGTTTCGGAGCAGCGGTGCTGCCTCTGATAATCAATTCACTGTCCAAGAGTCGGGAGCCGCTGGCCACCGTCTGGCCGTTCAACTGCTCCAACAGCAACAACATCGCCTGCTGGCCGATCTGGAAGCGCGGCTGCGCCACCGTGGTCAGCGGCGGATCGCAATACTGCGCCAGCTTGAGGTCGTCAAAGCCGACGATCGACAGATCCTGCGGTACCCGCAGCCCCATTT